>CP075525.1:690000-972500 GCA_025808415.1 Cyclobacteriaceae bacterium | reverse complement strand
GAGGTGCAACACCTAAACCAGTACATGCCCCAGCCGTAACTGTAGTTGAACTTGTTACGAATGGATAGCTTCCAAAATCAATATCCAACAGAGAACCCTGGGCACCTTCAGCCAGAATAGAGGACCCTTCCTGAAGTTCATGATTAATCAAATACTCGCTCTCAACCAGTTTAAATTGCTTCAAAAACTTTATTGCATCCATAAAATGAGCTTCGAGCTCAGTCCAATCAAAACTCAATTCAAAATTTTTAAGGATACCAAAATGGATGTTTGTAAGCTGCTCAAATTTATTTTTGAAATTATCCGAAAGAATATCGCCAACACGTAAGCCCTGACGACCAATTTTATCCTGATAGGTTGGCCCAATGCCCTTTAAGGTTGAACCAATTTTACTTTCACCTTTTGATGCCTCATATGCTTGATCGAGCAGTCGGTGAGTGGGTATAATTAAAGATGCCTTTTTTGAAATGTACAGGTTTTCAAAAACGTTCAGGTTAAACTTTTTAAGGGCCTCTACTTCGCGTTTGAAAATCACGGGGTCTAATACAACGCCATTCCCGATAATGTTTTTGGTCTTCTCCCTAAAAATGCCTGAAGGTATTTGATGAAGTACATGTTTGATGCCATCGAACTCTAGTGTATGGCCGGCATTGGGCCCGCCCTGAAAGCGTGCCACCACATCATACTTTGGTGCCAATACATCAACAATCTTGCCCTTACCTTCGTCTCCCCATTGAAGACCTAATAATACATCAACCTTTGCCATACTTAGATGTCCATGAAAAACTATAAATCTATAACCTCATCTTCTGATTTAACAACCTGAAAGATGGCATTCAATTTTGTGATTACAAGCAGTTTCTTTACACCTTCGGAAGGGTTAAGAAGGTAAACTTCACCCCCTTTGTTTCGAAACTTTGTGAGTACCGTAATGAGCACCCCTATGCCACTACTGTTTATATACCGTAGGTCAGAAATATCGATAATACATTTTTTAACACCTTGCTGCAAGGCATTGGTGGCAACCTGAAGAACATTTGTACCCTCATTTTCACCAATAAGATCGCCCGAAAGGCGAAGGATTAACGTGTTGCTTTTTACTTCACTGGTATACTTCATGACTTATCCATTAAATGGTTTACCCCTTTTATTCTCACAATCAGGCTTGGTGCATGATGCGTAAAGGATAAGGGAATGGTGCATCACATTAAAATGAAGGATTTCTTCAACCGTTTTCTGAATGTTTTGAATGCGCGGGTCACAGAACTCTATTACCTTATGGCAATCGGTGCAGATTAAATGATCGTGTTGTTTGTAGCCATAGGATTTTTCATACTGCGCCAGGTTTTTTCCAAACTGGTGTTTGCTTACCAAATCACATTCAACCAGAAGATCAAGCGTATTGTATACGGTTGCCCGACTGACGTGATAATTGTTATTTTTCATGCTGATGTAGAGCGACTCCACATCAAAATGCCCGTTACGCGAATAGATTTCCTCTAAAATAGCATACCGTTCCGGTGTTTTTCGAAGCGCCCTGTTTTCGAGGTATGCAGAAAAAATCTTTTTTACCTCTTCGTATGTATTTATGGCTGCAGACATTGTTAAAATCAGAAGCAAAGATAAGAACCTGCATACCGCTTACAAACCCGTATTGGTTACCTGAAATAACTATTCAACCAACTTGGAATCGAAACGGCTCACTTTTACCACACCCTCTACTTTTTCCAGTTTATGGATCAATTGTTCAAGGTGGCGGGTGTCGTGGACATAAAGCATTATCTCCCCTTCAAATATGCCGGAATCTGTATAGAAAGACATGGAACTCATGTTTACTTTCAGTTCTTCTGAGATAATTCTGGAAACATCGTTAATGAGGCCCACGCGGTCCGTTCCTTTAATCTTAAGCCCTGTTAAAAAAGCTACTTCATGCTGTGAAGTCCATTTGGCTTTTACCACACGGTTGCCATGATTAGCCAATAACTCGGCTGCATTCGGGCAGGTTGTACGGTGAATTTTTATACCCTCGCTTACGGTAACAAAGCCAAAAACGTCATCGCCCGGTATGGGTGTGCAACATTTGGCCAGTTTGTAATCCACAATGTCCATGTCTTCGCCTATGAGCAGGATATCTTCGTAACGGCCCTTGGTTTTTGTGATTTCCTGCTCAATGGTTTGGGCATCGGCTACCCTAACATTTGGTTTGTTTTTTAAAGGGGATTTGGGTTTGAAGTCCTTAAATCGTTTTATATCCGAAGCCGGTATAATTCCCTTCCCAATCCTGTAGAACAAATCGAAATGCGATGGTGTGTTGAAAAATTCGCGTAGCTGCTCAAATACGATTTGGGTCGGTTCAACCTTCATCTGCTTAAGCTTGCGCATGACGATCTCTTTGCCGTCTTCGGCTACCTTCTTTTTATCTTCTTTAAGAACATCCTTAATCCGGCTCTTAGCTTTTGAGGTAATGGCAAACCTTAGCCAGTCTTCATGGGGTTTTTGCTTCTGCGATGTAAGTATTTCAATTTGGTCGCCATTTTTCAATACGTAATTGATCGGGACCAATTTATTATTGACTTTGGCACCAATACATTTTGACCCAACCTGGGTGTGTATTTCGAAGGCAAAGTCTAAAGCGGTGGCGCCATACGGCAAAGTTTTTAGTTCACCTTTGGGTGTAAAAACAAATACTTCATCACTGAAGAGATTTCCACGAAAATCATTTACAAAATCAAGGGCCGAGTGATCATTTTGCGCAAGGGAATCGCGGACTTTCACCAACCACTTTTCAAGGTTAGACTCGTGTGCAGAAGCCGTTTCTTTATATTTCCAATGGGCAGCATAGCCCTTTTCGGCTATTTCATCCATGCGCTGGGTACGTATCTGCACTTCAACCCACTGTCCATTTTTAGCCATTACGGTGGTGTGAAGCGATTCATACCCATTGGCTTTGGGGGTACTTATCCAATCGCGCAGCCTATCGGGATTAGGGGTATAAAAATCTGTTACTATAGAGTACACTTGCCAACATACGGCTTTCTCGTTCTCTAACGGAACATCAATTATTATCCGTATGGCAAACAGATCATACACTTCTTCAAACGGGATGTTTTGTTTGCGCATTTTATTCCAAATGGAATAAATGGATTTAGGCCTGCCTTTTATTTCATACTTGATTTTATGCCTGTCCAATTCCTCTTTAATCGGTTGCATAAAATTTTTGATAAACTTATTCCGGGAAGCCCGTGTGTCGTCAATGTTTTGGGCGATTGATTCGTACACCGGCCGGTCGGTAAAGCGCAGGTATAAATCCTCTAACTCACTTTTTATAGCATTAAGCCCTAACCGGTGCGCCAATGGGGCATAGAGGTAAATGGTTTCAGAGGCAATTTTTAATTGCTTGTTGCGCGGCATGCTGTCCAGCGTGCGCATGTTGTGCAGCCGGTCCGCCAGTTTGATGAGAATAACCCTTACATCATCGGCAAGGGTGAACAACATTTTCCGGAAATTCTCGGCCTGTTGGGAGGTGCCAAATTCAAATACGCCCGATACTTTGGTGAGCCCATCGATTATCTGGGCCACTTTTTTGCCGAACATCCGCTCAATGTCCTTTAATTCGATGTCGGTATCCTCTACTACATCATGAAGCAAAGCTGCAATAATGGAGGTTGTACCCAAGCCAATTTCTTCTACGCAAATTTGGGCCACGGCCAGGGGGTGGAAAATGTAGGGTTCGCCTGACTTCCTGCGCATGTCCTTATGCGCTTCAACTGAAATGGTGAAGGCTTTCTTAATCCGGCCGGCATCGCCCTCCTTAAGCACGGGCTTAGCTTTTCTTAGCAGTTTCCTGTATCGACCAATGATTTCCTTCTTCTCCTGCTCTACATCAATTACCATTATTCGTTTGCCGCTTAAATGAGTGAAATAAGAACCTTTAATTTAACACAAAATCAGACTTCCCAATTTCCGAATAATCTATAAATTTGCGCTCCTTTTACGCACACGGGTAAAGCCCGTACAAAAAACAAGGAAATTACCAAAAATGCGGATGTGGCGTAATTGGTAGCCGCGCCAGACTTAGGATCTGGTGCCGCAAGGCGTGGGGGTTCGAGTCCCTCCATCCGCACAAACAAGAACCCTTAATGCCTCAACGGTGTTGAGGGTTCTTGATTTATTACAGCGACATCAAAATTTATTGCTTTGGAAATCACATTAGACAAAAAAAACACAACCGAAGGCATTATTAAGGTTAAATTACAACAGGCCGATTATAAGCCCACCGTTGACGAAAAAGTAAAAGACTATGCCCGAAAAGCTAGCATAAAGGGTTTCCGGCCTGGGAAAGTACCGACAGGTGTAATAAACCGCATGTTTGGAAAATCGATTCTTGTTGAAGAAATAAACCAATTGCTTTCGCAAAAATTAAATGAATACATCCGCGAAAATAAGCTTCGCATTATCGGTGATCCACTGCCTGTGGCAGATGCTGAACGGGCTATTGACTGGGAGAACCAAAAAGATTTTGAGTTTGACTACCAGATCGGTATGGTTGAAGATTTCACCTACGAATTATCACAAAAGGTAAAAATCAAATCTTACCCGATTGAAGTTGATGAAAAGGTGATTGCAGAAACAGTTACCGACCTTAAAAAACGATTTGGTAAAGTAAACTATCCGGAAACCAGCGAAGCCGGTGACAATCTTATTGGGGAATTGAGCAATGAAGACGGATCTTTTAAGAAAGAAGCTGTTTTCATTCAAACCGATAAAGTTTCCAAAAAGGAACAAAAGAAATTTATTGGTTTGATAAAGGAGGATGTAGTAAGCCTGGATATCGAAAAATTATTTGATGACCATACCGATCTTGCTCAAGTGCTTGACACTACCCTTGAGGAAGCCAAAGCAACAAAAGGAAAGTACACCTTAAAACTTTCCTCCATTAGCCGTACCGAGCCCGCTGACGTAAACCAGGAATTGTTTGACCGCGTGTTTGGTAAAGATGCAGTTAAAAGCGAAGAAGAGTTTACCCAAAAAATAAAAGAAACCATTCAGGGCAACTATCAACGCGAAACTGATCATTTTCTCGAACACTTTATTGAAGATCATTTTATAAGCAACACCAAGATAAATTTACCGGAAGGTTTTTTGAGAACCTGGTTAAAAGCCACCAGCAAAGGACAGGTAACTGACGAGGTTCTGGGCCAGGAGTTTGATGCCTACATACGCAGCCTGAGGTGGGATTTGATCAAAAATAAAATTGCCGAAGACAACAACATTAAGGTAGAAGCAGAAGAAGTAAAAGCCAGGGCTAAGGAAATGATTATTGCCCAGTTTGGCGGGCCGGCAATTGCCAGCCAGTTGGCCGATCGGTTGGATACCATTGCCGACAACTACCTTTCAAACGAAAAC
Organism: Cyclobacteriaceae bacterium; assembly: GCA_025808415.1. Taxonomy (NCBI): domain Bacteria; kingdom Pseudomonadati; phylum Bacteroidota; class Cytophagia; order Cytophagales; family Cyclobacteriaceae; species Cyclobacteriaceae bacterium. Next base: position 967,094 of record CP075525.1, on the reverse strand, counting down.
GGACAAAATTTTATGAAGCTTTATAACCAACTCCGCAACGAACGGATTATGAAGCACATAAAGGAAAACATTAGTATAAACGAGAAAAAAGTAAGTGTTGAAGAATTTAAAAAAATTGTTGAAGAACACCGTCACTAAACTAAAATACACCCCTTTTTACGACTATGGTTTTGGTGCACCCAAAACCATTTTTGTTTAAAATGGGTTTACCCCAAAGAATTCCGATGCTTTTAGTAAAGCTATTCAGCTAAAAACCATAATTTGACACGTATAAACAGAACTTTTATATCCTATGGACAATACCAATGAATTCAGAAAATACGCTGTGCACCACCTGGGCATGAGCGGGAACACTATCGACAACTATGCCCAAAAAATCGAAAACATGACGCAATACGTTATCGAAGAGCGTCCCGGAAATTTCAGGGCCATTGATGTATTTACCCGGCTAATCTCCGACCGGATTATATTCCTGGGCATGGGCGTAGATGACCAAATCGCCAACTTGCTTATTGCTCAATTACTTTTCCTCGAATCGGCCGATCCGAAGAAAGATATTATTATGTACATCAACAGCCCGGGAGGATCGGTTTATGCCGGCCTGGGTATTTACGATACCATGCAATACATTAACCCGGATGTTGCCACGATCTGTACGGGGTTGGCAGCTTCCATGTCGGCTGTATTGCTGGCAGCCGGGGCAAACAAAAAGCGATCGGCACTGCCCCACAGCCGAATAATGATCCACCAGCCATCATCGGGCATGCAGGGAACCTCCAAAGACATGGAGATTTCACTGCGCCAAACCGTTGAGGTAAGGGCTGATTTGTATAAAATTTTGGCTAAGCACACAGGAAAAACCTTTGAGGAAATAGACCGGGATAGCGACCGTGACTACTGGATGCGGGCTACCGAAGCCAAAGAATACGGAATGATTGACGAGGTTTTAGAGCGCAAGAAATAATTTGAAGATTAGCCAATAAGTCAATAAGTCAATGGGTTATGAAATATTTGGTACCTTTGTATTTCATTGGCTCATTGGCTAATTGAACTATTGAATAATTAATTATGGCTGAAGTAACCTGTTCATTTTGCGGCAGAAACAAAAAGGATGTTGACCTGATGATTTCAGGCATACACGCCCATATTTGCGATAAGTGCGTTACTCAGGCCAGCCAGATTTTACAGGAAGAAAAGAAGAGTAAAACCGAGGCAGGTGTTACGCCAAGTTTCAAGCTTGTAAAGCCTCAGGAAATAAAGAAGTTCCTGGATGAGTATGTTATCGGGCAGGATGAAGCAAAAAAAGTGATGTCTGTAGCGGTGTACAATCACTACAAGCGATTGATGCAGCGCAAGATGGATTCAGACATTACCATTGAAAAATCGAATATTATTATGGTGGGTGAAACCGGCACAGGAAAAACCTACCTGGCCCGTACACTCGCTAAACTTTTACAAGTTCCCTTTTGTATTGCCGATGCCACTGTACTTACAGAAGCCGGTTATGTGGGCGAAGATGTAGAAAGTATTTTAACCCGTTTATTACAAGCAGCTGATTACAATGTTGAAGCAGCCGAACGTGGAATTGTTTATATAGACGAGATTGACAAAATCGCCCGTAAGTCAGACAATCCCTCCATTACGCGCGATGTAAGTGGCGAGGGTGTTCAGCAGGCCTTATTAAAACTATTGGAAGGCACTTCAGTTAATGTTCCGCCACAGGGAGGCCGCAAACATCCTGATCAAAAGATGATCAGCGTGAATACTGAAAATATCCTCTTTATTTGCGGTGGTGCATTTGAAGGCATATCCCGATTTATCGCCAACCGTTTAAACACCAGGCCCCTCGGCTTTGCATCTTCTTCAGGCCTGCACCCATCTGATATTGACAAAGACAATTTAATCCAGTTTGTTTCGGCACAAGACTTAAAAAGTTTTGGCTTGATCCCGGAACTTATTGGCCGACTGCCGGTACTTTCTTTCCTTAACCCGCTTGATCATGCCGCGCTTAGAAAAATTTTAACAGAGCCTAAAAATGCGTTGGTAAAACAATACAAAAAGCTCTTTGAAATGGAGAATATCGAGCTAGAGTTTAAGGATGGTGCCATTGATTTTATTGTAGAAAAAGCTGTTGAATTTAAACTTGGCGCACGCGGTTTGCGCAGCATTTGCGAAGCTGTTATCAACGATGCCATGTTTGAGCTCCCCTCTGAAAAAACCATTGATAAACTGGTAATTACCCGCGCTTACGCTGAAGAAAAATTCAGTCGCTCACAATACAGTAAGCTGAAAGTAGCGTAATCGATTTGATGATTAATCGATTTGATGATTTGAAGATTGAAGGTAGTGTAACATAAGGTCTGCCGTATTTTCAGATGCTGATCCTGTATCCAAGATATTTCTAATCTCATTATACCCGTGCAATATTTTCTCGCGGTACTGGTCATCCTTTAAGATCAGGTTAAGTTCTGTAGAGACATCCTTATTATTGGCTTTTTGCTGGATCATTTCCTTTACTACTTCCCTACCAGCAATAAGATTAACAAGCGATATATAAGGGACCCGAATTAAGTTCTTTGCTATCAGGTAACTTATGGAACTCGTACGATAAACTACCACTTGGGGCACTTTGAACAAAGCGGTTTCCAATGTGGCAGTGCCCGAGGTAACAATTGCAGCCTGCGCATAGGTGAGCAAATCATAGGTAGCGCCTGTAACAAAACTTACATTCGGTACAGCTCTTAAAACACTATAAAATTCCTGAGGTAAATTATCTACAGCAGCCACCACAAATTGAAACGTTTGATTTTTCTTTGCCACTTCGGCCATTAACGGGATAATACGCTTTAATTCCTGTTTTCTGCTGCCTGGTAGAAGCGCGACCAAAGGCTTATCGCTCAGTATTTTGTTCCGGGTTAAAAATTCCCGAGCAGCCTGATGCATTTTTACCGCATCCAGTACAGGGTTTCCTACATAATCCACTGTCCAATCAAACTTCTTAAAAAAATCCTTCTCGAACGGAAGAATAACAAACATGCGATCAACATTTGCTTTTAATTTAATTGCCCGATTTTGATTCCACGCCCAAACTTTTGGCGCGATGTACCAAAAAACTTTTATCCCATTTTGTTTTGCAAATTTCGCAATACGCAGGTTAAACCCGGCATAGTCAATAAGGACCACCACATCAGGTTTAAAAGCAAGGATGTCTTGCTTGCAGAACTTAATCATCCTGGATATAGTGGAGAGATTAGCCAAGACTTCAACAAAACCCATAAAGGCCATTTCGTTGTAATGAACGGGCACTTCCATGCCGGCTTCCTTCATATAGTCGCCACCGAAACCACGACAGAGCAAGCCTGCATGTCTTTTCTTCAATACATGGATTAGGTTGCCTCCATGCAGGTCACCCGACCTTTCACCGGCAACAAAATAAAACTTCAAAGGGGTTGAATCATTCACGCGGGAAGATAGTCCTATTCCCCGAAGTACTCAATATAGTTTCTTGGGGTTTCGTACAGGCGAACACAATATAATTTACCATGGGTAGTAATAGCGGGCAGGTTCCGCTCCAGGATTTTCCATATCTCCACGATCAGGTTTTCGCAACTGGCCATTTTACCCTGCATAAAGTCAACGTCAAGGTTGATGTTTTTATGGTCCAGTTTATCGATCACCTCAGTTCGGATGAGCGTACTCAACCGTTTCAAATCCACCACAAATCCAGTCTCGGGATCAGGAGTGCCCTTTACAGTAACAATTAAATCAAAGTTGTGACCATGCCAGTTATCGTTGGCGCAGGGGCCAAATACCGCAACATTCTTCTCCTTTGTCCAGGCAGGGTTATACAGCTTGTGTGCTGCGTTGAAGTGTTCTTTGCGGGAGATGTAGAGCAATGGAGATCGTTTACAAAGAATTATAGAAAGAAAACAACTTTAAGAGGTCTGCCTCATTATTTAATTTTATTCCTTGTTTGCGGATAAAATCATCAATCAACTTATCGTTTCCTCTTTTTAGTGAGTGTAAACTTTTCCTAGATTTTATCCGAATTAAGTCTTTATCAATATTATAGTAAAACAATTCTTTTTTCAGGATCCTTGTGTCCTTACTACCAACATTCAATGCGGGGTTAAAATCAGGTTTCAATATTTCAAGCCTTAGCTTTTTATATAAATTAACTTTTCCCTCCAAAATTACCTCAATAAAGCCTGTTAAAGGCACGCCATCTTCGAGGTAGTTTCGGCAATTTGTTAAAAACCTTGGGGTGGCTTTAAGTGAGTCAATCCAAACTACATTGCTCACTTTACTGCCTGGAAGAACCCGAACTTCGTTATTCTGCAACCTGAATTCGAATTCATCTTTGTAAAGATCATATCTTGTAAAATAACCTTCAATCAATTCTTCTCCTTTGATTAGCATTAATGAAGATTTGCCCCAATGCTTATCCCAATAAGTATCGCCTAAAACTTCTGAGGTCTCCGAAACAGAAACGCCCATCAAGGCTACCCCTGACTGAGGTGCATTTCCAATCGCCGCCATACGCTGTTGAAAATTATTTATACGTGTTATCTTCAACAAATTATCGTCTTGCGCCAAAACGCTTGTACCCGAAAGTAAAAGTATTTTTAATAGTAGATATCTCATACTTCAAAATTAAAGTATCTGGGTAGTTAAATCAAACTTACATTTCACGCCAAAAAATTGGCTTTAAAGCCCCCCCAAAAAAAAACGGGCTGCCTTTCGACAGCCCGCTTTTACAAGGAAAAACATCAGAAAGATTAAAGTTTAGTTAAGGTTAGGTAAACACGAGTGTACCAATTACAATAACCATTCCTTCTACCATACTCATCAACATCATCATCAACTGAAATTGAGAACACATCTCCTGGTGTCAACCCATCGCGATCGAACCGATAATAACCCCGGTTAGGAAATACCCTTTTAGGTACACCTTTTGGCATTTCCAAATCACCACTAAATGTTCCTGGCGCACCCGGAAGCGTTGGATTGAACTGAGCGGCAGTCATAATGTAGAACTGGCGATCTGGTGTACAATTAGTTGTTGTGTTGATCAACGGCACCATAATTGAACCAATGTTATTATTAGTAGTACCTGCAGGGAATCCTAAACCCGGTATTGTTGGAGGGGCTGGATTACTTATTGCATTCATGGTTGCCAAAGCAGCAGTACCAGCTGCACCAGTAAGACCTCCTCCAGTCTGGCCAAAAGATTGACGCTCAAAATTAATAACTACAGTAACATCCTGTCCGCGATACTTGCAAGTAAACTGGCGCATTGTTGAAAGGCCATTTGGCACTTTCTGTAATGTGACAGTCTGAGTTGAGTCTGTGCTTGAAGTAGCGAACACAAACGGCCTCATCCAAGGTTGCGGAAAGCTCTTCAGGATTTGAAGGTTATTAGCATTAGTAGCAAAATCAGGAGCCCAACGTGCTACTTGAGCCATTCGGTAAGTTCCTGTATAAGCATCATCATTTGCTGTATCAGTCATGCGTTGTACAAACATAGTATAGAGCATTGGGCTGCTATAGAAAATACCACCAGTAAGGTTTGGTGTAATATTAGCCTCGTTCGCATTGCCAAGTTTTGGGGCTGCGGCTACCTGAGGGTTATTCACAGTGAAAGCTCTACCCTTATTGTCATAAATTTTCACTCGGAAAACCACCCGATCGCCTAAACCCAAAGTACCCGGGAATGGTAAGGCAGGACAGATATCGGGAAAAATACCGGAACAAGTGTTGCCATCCGGATCAGTAGTCAGGGTGTTCAATGCATCCAAGGTTTCTTGTGCTGTAATCTTGATCGGTGCTGAACGTAAGTACTTACTTCCTGTGGGTTCTGGAACGTTGGCAAACCCCATTTCAGAGAAATTAAGGGATTTTACGAGCACTTCATTGGTAATTAAACCTCCAGCGGAACGGTATGTAGCATACCATTCTACGCGCGTGAGATCAGCACCAAAATTACGATCTACAGATTCATAAACAGCTTCAAAACCACTACGATCCAACGCATCAAGATCCCAAACAAATGAGGAAATCTTGATAACTCGAAGATAGGATCCTGTTTCGCGGTTGTCATACGGCAGAGGATACAAATCCTCATTCGGCTCACAAGCCAATAACACCCCAAAGAGGGTTAAAACAGCTAACGCTTTATATCGATTAATTTTCATGTCTATTCCTTTAAGGGGTTAGAAGTTAAGGTTTGTTGTGTTGTTATCCCAAAACACCTTAGATGTCAAATCTGCCTTTTGCTGAACAGAGTTATTTAGGTTAGCAAAATTAGCAGGATACCAGAATGATCTGGGGAAAGCACCAGGTGTTGCATTAATAACAGGTTGCATACCGGTAGGCTTACCAGTTCTTCTGTACAAATTATAGGATTCATAGCCATTACCGAACAAAGCAATCCAATACTCGCGAGCAATGTAATTCATGGCCTCATCGTTATTTACAAGAATCCGGTCATCATACGCTGCCAATGCAGCTGATACATAATTATTTACATCTGCATCATAATTGGTTGCCGAGTAAAAACCATTGATTGTGGTTGCTTCGTTGGGTGAGGCGGCTACGGCCGAAGTACCTAAGGTACCTGCAACAGACCAGGTACGCACATCAGCAAACGAGTTCCTGATACCGTTTTCATAGTGTACCCTTGCATTTGTAGTACCTGTACCCAAATACAAAGCAGCCTCAGCCAACATGAACTGAACAAATGAGCGCATCATAATTGGTTGCATACCTGCACCACGCATACCTTGGGTTTGGGCTACTGCCTGACCATGGTTGTTGTCAAAGCGTCCTCCAACAGGGTAAGGTCCATAGGTAGTGCGCAGAAGTCCATCTGGAGGAATACCTTGTGGGTCAACATGATCCCTTCCCCAATATCCAATATTAGTAGGCGTACAGAAAGTCCGACCCCATGCCGCACTAGCAGCATTTCTAGAAGGGTGGGAAGGATCCTCTCCCATTGGGGGTATTCCAGCCAACGCATTAGGTGTAATTACTGTGCCGGAAGATGAAGGATAATGGTCAGGACGGCTTTCACCAAGGCAGCGCAACTCGTTTGTACTGGTAGAGTTAGAGGTTACTTGCCTATTGAAATAAAAGCGCATGCGCGGGTCCCCTGGCGCAACACCAGCAGTAGTCGTGTTGTTAGCGTTATAGCTGTGGAACATATGCCACATAAACCAGTTGGATTGGTAGTCACCACCTCCACCCGGATATTGAGCGATGAAACGAGGGTGACGGGCGGCAGGATCTGATAAACTAGTACCATACCTCCAGATAAAGTTCTGGTCTGCCGTGGTTATAAACCCACCTGTACCGGCAGGAAGTGGAGCCTCGTTGATCAAAGCATTTATAGCCGTGGTCGAAGCTGCGGGCTGTGTTAATCGAAGGTTTAAGTGAATTTTTAGCTTTAAAGTATTGGCTAACCTTACCCACTTATTGTAGTCATTGGAATAGAATTGATCCTGAATTGCTGGAGCAACTGGATTTAAATATCCAGGGACCAAAGCGGTTGTAGGGGCTGTCCTTAAATCCTCTTTGGCTTTATCTAAAATATTTAAAGCTAATGTATAAAGGTCAACTCCTTCATCTGCCTTGGGATTAAAGTTGGATGCACCACCAAACGCTTCTGAAAAAGGAACATTACCGAAATAATCCACTAAAAGCACTATGGTATAGGCTTGAATGACACGAGCCATTCCGGCATGTCGTGCAAATCCATTGGCATCGGCAATTTTTAACAAAGCATCAATATCCATCAATATATCTGCATAAGCAGTAGACCAAAGGCCATTAAAACCTTCCGGTGTGGTAGCGTTCAGGTACAACTGACCACCACCATTTAGTTGCCGGGTCATTTGGGCACCTGAGCCATTTGCACCGTTAAAAAGTGCCGGTAATGATCGCTGTATTGAGTTTAATAACAGCGATGGAAGCGCCTGTTCAATCTGTACAGCATTAGGGTCTTCCCTAAGATCAAGCGTACAGCTACTTGCGAGTATTATAGTTAAGGCCAATAAAGCCGTCTTAATTTTTTTTGTCATGGTTAAATCGTTTATCGATTAGAAAGTAACTCGAAGAACAGCTCCATATCTACGCATACTAGGTCCAGTCAAGAAATCGAAACCAAGTCCTTGGTTCACACCCAAACTGGCCACTTCAGGATCCCACTTGGTGTATTTCGGTACACCAAAAGCAAAATACCAAATGTTATTTCCGTTAAGCGTAATCGATGCCGTTTTGAACGGTGTTTTACTCAGCACAGACTTTGGTAAGTTGTATCCAAGTGAAATCTCCCTGATGCGGATATTGGTTGCGTCATACATGGCGTTGTCGTTCCTTCCTCCGAACTGAAGGTTAAATCCATAATCAGCAGCGGTAAGTGTGATATCATTTGGGGCAAAACCATCTTGCACACCATCACCATTGGTATCAATTCTCTTTACACCAGGGGCAATGAAGGCCAAATCACGATTTAAAACACTTTCCGGGGCAAGAACGCCACGTGCCAACAAAGCTGAAGGTGTTGAACCGTACATCATACCACCTTTACGGTAGTCTAGTTGAACGGATAACATAATTCCTTTGAAGGAGAATGTATTGATCAAAGTAGTTAAGAAATCAGGGTTAGGATTTCCTAATTCACGAATAATCGGGTCAATTTCGTGGAATCCGTCAGCAGCTACGATTTTATTACCGTTGGGATCGCGTGCAATGGCGGTTCCTTTAATCATGTTCATCGGACGACCAGGAATAGCAAAGTTCCCAAGGTTTGTAAAACCAGCAAGTACGATTTCATCTATCCCGGTACCTAATGTAATTACTTCAGGGCGTACAGCTGTAAAATTCCAGATTACATCCCATTGAAACCCATTACCTAAGCGAACAGGAGTAGCATTCAGTCCAATTTCAATACCTTTATTTGATACCTTACCTAGGTTTTGTAAAGTGGTAGTCGAACCTGTCGCGGGGTCAATTGGTGCATTCGTAATGAGGTCACGAGTTTGGCGATCATACACGGTAAAGTCAATTCCCAATTTGTCTTTCAAAACTTTTGCTTCGAAACCAACTTCAAACTCACCGATTAGCTCACCACGCAAGCCTGAGTTACCCAATTGATTGGCGATGGTATGTTCAGCATAAGCTATTCCGCCTACATCCAAAAATCCACGTGCATTAGACGCAATAACTGTACGAGTACTGTAAGGTGACGGATAACCTGCAGAGGTTCCATAGCCAAGTCGAAACTTCAAGAAACTTAAAGCATTGGACTTGATATTGGGCAATGCATCGGTTAACACAACGGAAGCGCTTGCACTAGGATAGAATAAGGTATTATTTCCTTCTTCAAGGAAAGAAACCCAATCATTTCGTCCTGCCAGGTTTAAGAATACAAAGTTCTTATAGTCGAATTGGAAGTCCCCATACACACCGTAACGTTGCGACTCTTGCTCAAACAAGAATACCCGGCCACCAAAAGCAGCACTTCTGGAAGACGATACCTGGAAGTTATTGTGGCGCATTAAACCGAACACAATTTGTTGTTCAGAATACAAGCCATCTCGGGAAATTAAGTCGTTCCTTGCATTTAAACCTACCCTGGAAGTGAAATTGATATTTTCAGATATTCTTTGATTATAGCCAACAATCACATCGTGGTTCCAAATCTTGCTGGTCAGTGTCTGTGTTTGGAATACTCCAAGGTCAATTGGTTGGAAAGTTGGGCTTACACCTTTATTATATTCGCGATTCTGGCGCTGGGTATAATAATCGAAACCAACACGATAGCTTAATGAAAGACGGTCGTTAAAATCATAATTCAACGTTGTACTGTTGAAAATACGGTCTGTAACATCCGTTTCGCGGGTATGTGCTGCTAACCAACGAGGGTTAGGGATATCGCTGTTCGAACGGTACCAAACCATGCGCCTGTCTACTGGTGTCTCAAAAGGAAAAAGTGAAAGATCATTCAAATTGTAGTTTCCGGGGGAATATAAGAATGTGGCATACAACGAAGGAGGTGCCCCGGCTACAATCTGCGAACCACCACCAGAAGCTGCATTAAGCGGAGGCGTGGTAAAGTCGGTGTTGGAGTACATTACGTTGGAGTTAATGGTCAACTTATCGGTTAGCGCTGCATTAAACCCAACTGAAGCATTAATCCTCTTTAGGTCGTTCCCGGGAGCATAACCTTCTTCGGTGGTATAGCCCACTGTTGCAGTTACACCCATTTTATCTGTTCCGCCTGAAATTGATAAGGATGTATTGGATGTCATACCAGTCCTAAAGAAGTCCCTTACATCCATTGAATGTTGGTAAGGGATCCGCTTAAAGGCAGTTTGCTGTAAAAAGGGATTACGTCTTGTTAGATCACCCAGCCACTGATAAGGGTGTCCTATGGAGTCAATCTCCTTGTAATTTGCACCCCAGTTACTAAAAAACTGTGCCGTGTTCGTTAATTGCTGGAAACCATTTCCGTAATTCTTTTGAAAGTCTGGCAACGAAGCAATTTCGTTCATGGCTACAGTTTGCTGGAACATAATTTCAGCAGTGCGCTTCTTTTTGCTACCAGCCTTTGTGGTTACCAGAATAACACCATTACGCCCCTGATCACCGTACAATACGGTTGCGGCAAGTCCTTTAAGCACGTTGATGCTTTCAATTGAGTTGGGGTCAAGATCCAAGAAACGACTGGTAGCCGTAGCTGTTCCACCAGTAGTAAAACCAGAGGCATCATTAGTAGCACCACTAAAAGGAACGCCATCAACAACCCAAAGTGGTTGCGTATTTCCTGTAATAGTAGAATAACCACGAATGTTAATCTGAGACCCTGTTCCTGAAGTACCACCAGTAGGGTTAATTGTTACTCCGGGAATTTTTCCCATTAGGATACGACCAACATCTTGAACCGGGCGGGCTGAAATAGCCTCTGATTCCACACCTGCAACTGCATAACCTAAAGCTCGTTTTTCCCTGGCAATACCTTGTCCAGTAATTACGACTTCGCTCAACTGGGTAGCGTCCAGTGCCAATGAAACATCAACTACGGACCTTCCACCAATCGGAATTTCTTGCGTTTGCAAGCCGATAAATGAAAATACAAGTGATCCGCCTGATGCAGGCACTGATAACGTGTACCTTCCGTCTGCATCCGTGGCGGTTCCAACAGTGGAACCCTTGAGAACCACGTTAACCCCAGGAAGCGGGGAACCATCTTCAGTAGATGTTACTCTACCCGAGACAGTTCGTTCTTGTGCCATCGCTGCGCTAAAAGCGAAGAGAAGCACCATTGAACTCAGTAAAAGTCTCCTCATAATGTTTAAGTTTTAGTTAGTAAAGTGTTAAAAATATGCAGTCAAGATGAATTAAGAAAGTACTGCCTTGATAATTTTAGCCGAAATTTTATTGCAAGACCTTCATGTATTGGTTATCAGGCGTTTCGGATTTATTGGATTTTAAACACAATCCTACGGTTCTGCGCCCTGCCTTCTTCGGTATCATTCGTAGCCACAGGCTGAGATTGCCCATACCCTCTCCAAGTTATGCTATTTCTATTTACACCATTGTTAATCAGGTAGTTATAAACTGAAAGTGCCCTTTTTTCCGATAATTGAAGGTTGTAAGCAGGGTTACCGGTATTATCGGTATGGCCTCCTATTTCTATCTGGATTTGAGGGCTTTCGGTCAAAAACCGAATAATCTTTTGTAATTCGGTAATTGATTTTCCCTGCAGGTCGTATTTATTGGTTTCAAAAAAGATGTTGTTCAACACCACTGAAGATCCCTTTTTGGCTTGCTCCAGCGCAAAATCCATCCGAATTGGCTCAAAATCTGTTCTTTCCGAGTAATTGAAGTTGGAGCTGGTGAATAAATACCCCTTTCTATTGATGTAAAGGGCATATTCAGCCCCTTGTGTAAGTACCATCAGGTAATCGCCCGAGATGGAGTCGGACTCAACCACAGCTTCAATTTGATTACTGTTAATATTGAATAATTCAATGGTAGCCTTAAGCTCCTTGCCTGTCTGCTTATCGCGAATTGTACCGTTTACAAAATTGCTTTTGTACCTTACCTGATGGTCTTCCGGAAACTGGATCTCATAAATGCGGCTTCGGGTATTGCCCTGTCCAGTAGTTTCTTCATGAGAGAAATAGCCCCTTTTCCCATCAGCAGTGATAAATAAGGAAAATTGATCCTCAAAATCATTGATCGGGCTGCCTATATTAATGGGTTCAGACCAACCTTGCTCCGTCCTTTCCGAAGAGAACAAGTCATATCCTCCAAATCCGGTATGACCCTTTGAAGCAAAATACAAAACCTTGTTATTGGCGTGTATGAAGGGGGATATCTCATCATACTGGGTATTTATCGGTGGCCCAAGGTTTTTGGCTTTGGCCCATTGCCCCTTTTCGTCAAGGGAAGAAACCCAGATATCGCGCCTGCCCAAACCGCCACGTCTGTCGGACACAAAATAAAGTGTACGGCCATCAGCCGAAAGGGCCGGCTGCGATTCCCATTCGCTTGAATTAACGTTTGGCCCAAGGTTAACCGGTTCCGTCCACTCGTTTCCAATTTTGATACTCTGATACAAATCGCAACTCCCAAAACTCTGCCGCCCCATACATGAAGTGAAAATCAGCTTTCGGCCATCAGCAGAAATTGCACAGGTGCCTTCGTTTAATACAGAGTTGATATTTTTTGAAATCGAAACAGGGCTTGTCCACCGACCGTGATCATCCTTTCTGGAAACCACCAGATCTTCATCATGCTCACCAGACGAGCCCAGCCTGCGTGTAAAAAATAACTCCTGCTGATCGGCCGTAAGCACCGGAAAGTATTGCAATGGAAAACGGTTTACTGTGTCGCTCAATGGCCTCAACTTCCATTCGGCATTCACTGCAGCATTAGCTTGTGCAAACGCGGCATTTTTTAGTAATTGTTCCGCGCGCTCAGCCTTCTGACGATTTTGATTTTCGACTTTTACAAAATCAGTGAGATACTTAACAGCCTTGTCGTATTGACCGGTAATCAGATACGCTTCCCCAAGATCAAACCAGTATACCTTTTGCTTTTTGGGATCGGTGGTTAGTGTAAGGCCCTTTTCAAAATTGGAAATAGCTGAAGGATAATTCTTCATGTTCATATAAACCAGCCCAAGCCGATAATAAGCTTCCGCAAAATTCTTGTCTTTGGCGATAGCCTGATTTAAAAGGGTAATGGCTTGCTCGTGTTGGCCACGAACACGATAATTATCTGCCTGGTTGTAAAGCTCAATGGCCTTTTTTGATTTTGTGCTGAGTTGCACTTGGGCGATTGCCCCTACCGGAAGGAGAAACAATCCAAAAAGTAAAAATACTAAAACCTTCCAACACTTTACTTTCATGTACATGGATTAAAACTAAAAAACTATTTGCGATATAGAAAGTTCGGGACCATCTAAACCCAGCATCGCGTTGATCAGTTTTAATTTCTTAAATAAACGAATGTCGGATAAATGAATTGTTGCCTCTTTGATTTTTCCATCCTTGAGCAGGGCTTGACGCATTGTTCCGTTTAATAGCGGAGTTGAGGGAGTAAACCAATCAGCGCCATCATATAAAATTACATTGCTGTAATATGAATCAGCAAGAAATCCGTTTTTAACAATAAGGATATCATCACAATCCTCCCTGAGTTGATAAAGTTGATGAAGGGCCGACCGATCTTCAAACTTATGGGCATAATCAATGCTGTCTGCTCTTATTATCTTTAAACTAGAAACAGGTTTAGTTTTGTAGGGTATGAATTCAATGCTATGAATACGGTTATCATAAATGATCCTACACTTGAATAAACCTTGGGTCGGATAGGTTTGTGCATATAGAAAATCCTCTAACTGAATTTCGTTTTGCTGATGAAGAATTTCGCAAACTGATTTATCCATTCTCATCTGATGGTACGGCAAACGATGGAATACTCCATCATTCAGGCAAATCGATTCAATTAACCGGGACATAGATTTTTTGGATGGCCTCTTCGTATTCTGCCTGCGCTAAACTTTGAGTAGTGATTCCTCCTCCACTTCTGTAAACGTAGTCATTACCCGATTTCTCAATAAACCTGATCATCACGCCACTATCAAGATTTGTTCCGTCAAAATAACCAAACACACCAGTATAATACCCACGCTCCTCACCCTCAGCTTCACGAATTATCTCAAGCGTTTTTGGCTTAGGTGCACCGCTAACAGATCCGGCAGGTAGCAGAGCGATAAGTATATCACCCAATCGTTCGTTATAGTCTGCTGTAAGATTGCCAACCACTTCAGAACTTACCTGCAACAACGTAGCTTGATTCGTTTTGATTTTCTCGATAAACCGAAAACGCATTACATTTACATCCGAAGCTACCTGGCTTAAATCATTCCGGATCAGATCAACAATCGTAATATGCTCCGCCATTTCCTTCGGATCATTTAAAATAACCTCACGGGCATTGGCAGTGTGAGCATCAATGGTTCCTTTCATGGGAAAGGAATAAATTTTTTGATCGTGGATTTGAACAAATGTTTCCGGTGAAAACACCAGGAACTGATCCTTGTACCACAGTTTATATTTCGATTTACTGGTAAAAAATAAATCCCGTAAGCAAAGATGCAACTCGATTTTTGTTTTTATGGTGAAGTTGGTAAGAAAGGAGTCGCCATACCTGAGGTGTTGAATCACTTTATCAAAACGTTGCTCATATGTAGAAAAATCAACGGGATACTTATTTTTCAAAAGAATTCCCTTGTCAGCCTTTACCGGATTGTCATTGCCATTGGAAAACCCATTGAAGAAATATAAAATTTCATGAGAACCAATTTCATCTAACCGATACGCTTGTGGTTTTTGCAATTCAAAATCAATCAAAAAGAAAAAAGGAACCCGATCAGTTCCCCATTGATTTAATGTTCTGACAAACTCGTTAATTGTCATTTGAATTTTTGCTTGAACAGCTTTTGATACACTATGGTATATCCATGTACTTATGCACCTGCAGGGATATCCGCCATTTGGGATTTTGTTTCACGTAATCAATAATCAACGGAAGCATTTCCTCTTCACGCGACCACTCGGGCTGCAAAAATAATTTACACGGTGAATTCACTTTCTCTGCGAATTCTTCCGCCCACGAAAAATCACTTTTGTTATAAATAATCACCTTCAATTCATGGCTTTGTGCAAACACGGATGCAACAGGTGCTTTAAATTTTTTGGGTGAAAAACAAACCCAATCCCACGTGCCGGTTAGTGGATATGCGCCTGAAGTTTCTATGTGCGTACGCAAGCCCTCTGCTTTCAGTGCAACTGTTAGTTCTGTCAGGTCATACATAGCAGGTTCACCACCGGTAATCACTGCAATGTTGCTGCCACTGCTTTTTGCCCGATCAACCATTTCGGAAACTGAAACCTGAGGATGAGCAGCGGCATCCCACGATTCCTTTACATCACACCAAACACATCCTACATCACATCCGCCTAACCGGATAAAATAAGCTGCATGCCCCTGAAAGTACCCCTCACCCTGAATGGTATAGAAATCTTCCATTAATGGAAGGGCATTTGTGTTCGTATGAGTTTGAGTAATAATGTTAGATGAGTTAGGCATTACGAAGTTCAGTCGCCCGTAAGGTGTTCAGTAACAAAGAGGCAATGGTCATGGGACCTACACCACCCGGCACAGGTGTGATGAACGAACATTTAGGTGCAACATTTTTAAAATCAACATCACCCTTAAGGGCAAAACCGTTTTTGTATTGCGGTCCTTCCACGCGTGTTGTTCCAACATCAATAACAACAGCTCCGTCTTTTACCATGTCGGCTGTTATCAAACCCGGTTTACCCACGGCCACAATGAGTATATCGGCCTGCCGGGTAAAATTCGCAAGGCCTTGGGTGTACTTATGACAAACCGTTACGGTAGCCCTTCCATGTTCAATCAGCATCATGCTTAATGGAGCACCTACCAAACGACTGGCCCCAACAACAACACAATTCTTTCCCTCAGTTTCTACGTTGTAACGCTTCAACAATTCCATCACACCGAAAGGCGTAGCGGGCATTAACAATGGATTTTTTGAAACAATACTTCCGAAATTTCTATTGGTAAACCCATCAACATCTTTATCGGGTTTAATATGTTCGGTAACTTTCTCGACAGAGATATGTGCCGGTAACGGAAGCTGAACAATAAAACCGTCCACATCCTGATCACGGTTCACCTGGTCGATATGCTTCAATAACTTCTCCTCACTGATGGTATCGGCAAATCGCATCATGGTGTAATGAAAACCAACTTCTTTACAAGCCTTTACTTTATGATCCACATAGGTCTGACTGGCGCCATCATCGCCCACCAAAATAATAGCGAGATGCGGCACCTTCTTTCCCTCGGCCTTTAATTCACTAACGCGTTGAATGATCTCTTCCTTGATTTGGGAAGCAACCTTGCGGCCATCAATTAATGTGTAGGTTGAAGTTTCTATCATCTTGTCATTTTTCGTTTCAACCTTCTGGTTTCCAGCCATAGGTCAATAAACTCACGTGCAATTTTCTTATGCAAAGCTTTGATCTCAAGCAATTCAATTTTCTTTTTCGAAAGTTTTGCTTCTAAGCGATTTACCTGTACGATACTCACGCTACTTCCTAGAGTACGCTTTCTCAGTTTCGATCTACTTTTTCGCATTCTTTATTTTACTGAGAAAGTAACGATTCACTTGGGATTGCATCTGGCTAAACTCACGCTGATCTTTGATAGATTGCTCTAATTTTCTATTGAAGGCCTCCATGCTTTTTTCATGTTGATCCAGCCTGGATTCTGCCTTTACCATTCTACGAATAGTAAGTTCCATGCGTTTATCAAATGACTCCATTCGGTCGTTCTGCCTTTCAAGAGCTGTTTCAATTGCAGCCAATTGAATCAGCATATCTGATATCACCTCATCATAATTTCGCTCCATAAATAATTACTAATTATCTATTAAAGTTAATCAATCTTTAATACGGCCATAAAAGCTTCTTGTGGAATTTCCACATTGCCGACCTGGCGCATACGCTTCTTACCCTTCTTTTGCTTCTCCAGTAGTTTGCGCTTTCGCGAGATGTCACCACCATAACATTTTGCCAACACGTTTTTGCGCATGGCCTTTACCGTTTCGCGGGCAATAATTTTCTGGCCGATAGCTGCCTGAATAGCAATTTCAAACATCTGACGTGGCAGTAGCTCACGCAACTTCTCGCATAACTTTTTGCCCCATTCATAGGCTTTGCTTCGATGTACAATGGCAGAAAGTGCGTCTACTTTTTCGCCATTTAGTTGAATATCCAATTTCACCATATCCGATTCACGGAACCCGATCAGGTGATAATCTAATGAAGCATATCCTTTGGATATTGTCTTAAGCTTATCGAAGAAGTCAAATACGATTTCTGCCAACGGCATTTCAAATGAAAGTTCAACACGGTCGGTGGTCAGGTACGATTGATTCTTGATCACCCCACGCTTATCCATGCAAAGTTTTATGATGCCGCCTATGAATTCGGACTTGGTAATAATCTGGGCTTTAATGTAGGGCTCTTCAATATGGTCAACCGTGTTCGGGTCGGGCATTTCGGAAGGTGCATTGATTTCGAATGTCGTACCATCTGTTCGAACCGCCAGGAATTGTACGGAGGGAACAGTAGTGATCACTGTCATGTCAAACTCACGCTCGAGGCGCTCCTGGATAATTTCCATGTGTAGCATACCCAGGAAACCGCAACGGAAACCAAAGCCCAAAGCAGCAGAAGTTTCAGGCTCCCACACCAGTGAGGCATCATTTAACTGAAGCTTCTCCATGGAAGCCCGCAGTTCTTCAAACTCGGTTGTATCCACCGGGTAAATACCGGCAAATACCATAGGTTTAACATTTTCAAAACCCTTAATGGCAGCGCCTGGCTTGTCGGTATGGGTAATGGTATCCCCCACTTTAACTTCTTTTGCTTCTTTAATACCGGAAATGAGGTATCCCACGTTACCGGCACTAATTTCTTCCTTTGGCAGTTTGTTCATCTTCAGCACGCCAATCTCATCCGCTTCATACGTTTTATTTGTGCTGACAAACTTTACCTTATCACCTTTTTTAATGGAGCCATTGAATACTCGGAAGTAAACCTCAATGCCTCGAAAAGAATTAAAAACCGAGTCGAAAATCATGGCTTGCAACGGTGCGGCCGGATCGCCTTTGGGTGGCTTTATACGATGTACAACGGCTTTTAAAATATCTTCAATACCAATGCCCTCTTTGGCACTGGCGCGGATAACATCCTCGGGTTTACAACCAATCAAGTCCACAATCTCATCGGTAACCTCTTCAGGCATGGCATGGGGCAGGTCAATTTTATTCATCACCGGAATAATTTCCAGGTCGTGCTCCAGCGCCAGGTAAAGGTTGGATATGGTTTGCGCCTCAATGCCCTGGCTGGCGTCCACGATCAACAGGGCACCTTCACAAGCCGCAATAGAGCGTGACACCTCGTACGAAAAGTCGACATGGCCGGGGGTATCAATCAGGTTCAGAATGTACTCTTGTCCATCCTGATTATAATTCATTTGAATGGCATGAGCCTTTATGGTAATGCCCTTTTCACGCTCCAAATCCATATTATCCAGCACCTGGGCCTGCATTTCACGCTGGGTAAGGGTACCGGTAAACTCCAATAGCCGGTCGGCCAGGGTGCTTTTACCGTGATCAATATGGGCGATGATGCAAAAATTGCGGATGTTTTCCATACCCCGTCAGTTCCTCAAAATTTTAGAACAGCAAAAGTAGGAATTATTGGGCGATTTCAGCGACTGGGATTACCGTACAATCCGATGGTCCAGCTTTAATGGAAAAACTTTCCAAGACACTTTGTTGAAGTTTTTACCGATCGGGTTTATCACAAAATTCAACGAGGTACGGTCGACAACCGAGGGGATACTGAAGCATAAAATGCCTTCTTTTAACCTGGCTGTACCGAATGCCTGTGAAGCGTGTTGGGGAGGAATACTATCCCAACCCTTGGGCAGGTCTTTTGAGCGGAGCTGTTCAATCAGCTGGTCAGGGCAATTAAATTCCATTACTGAGTACAACACGTACCGCTCGGCCGCAAAAAGCTCCGGATCGATGGTAAGCCGTTCAAGCAAAGCTGCTGAAATGGTGGCACTTGCATACAATGCCGGATAACCCGGTAGGTTCCACCGCCCGCCATATCGCTTGGCACCCTCCCCGGTAACATCGCAAAATTCAGTTCGGGCAATGCGGTAAAAAATCATACGGCAACCCCATGTTGCAAACGCATGATTTCAGTTTTTAAAACGCTGATACCCTCAGAAACATCAATGAGGTTAATGGGGGTAACATTTCCCAAACTAAATAGTGGTCGTTCCATCCAACGTTTAAACCCCTCCTTACCGAAGTACTCAATACCGGTGGCATAAAGCTCAGCCAAAGCATACATTTTTTCCGATTGCACGGTATCAAAAACCTGCGTGCGTTGAATGGTTTTAGACGATACTGCCAATGCTGTTGCCAGCGTTTCGTTATCTAAACCTGTAACTTCCTTTAAACGCTCAAACGATTTTTTGCGCAATCCTTTTCGGAAGGTTTCCACACGGTTGAGGGGTTCACTCACCTTTGCGGGTTCAATTTCCAACAATTGATGTGCGGCCAATTGCTGGGCCCTCTCATACGCCACAACAGGCTCATGCACTTCAGTGGGAGAATGTTTTCGGGTGTATTTTCGGGGTTTCATGACTTCGGAAATTTGTCCACTAATGTAACGAAATTTGTCCGAATTCAGTTTGCCCAAACGAACTTTATTTTTGCTTTATCCCACTTTGTGTTTTGGTGTTTTCATGGCTAATTACTCCACACCAGGTTGTTTCAAAACGAAACCCGTTTTTGCTTTTTCGGCATCCACTATCTTTTTCACATCCGCCAGCAACTTCTTGGCATCATAGATAATGCCATCTTTAACAGTATACCGAACACCACCCACCCGAATGGCTTTGTTATCATCCGAAAGTTTAATAGCACCCGTTCCATATAATACCTGAAGATTTTCTAACGGGTTTTGATCGATCAATACAAAGTCAGCAAGCTTGCCTACTTCAACGGAGCCCAGCTCTTTTTCAACGCCCAGGGCTTGTGCACCATATAAAGTAGCTGAACGGATAACTTCCAGCGGATGAAAGCCTGCCTCGCGTAAAAGCTCCAGTTCGCGTATGTAAGCAAAGCCATACAACTGAAAAATGAAACCTGAATCGGAACCAGTCGTTACGCGGCCACCGCGGTTCTTATATTCATTTACAAATTTCATCCATAACATATAATTCTCGCGCCAGTTTACTTCCTGCTCCGTGCCCCAGGCAAACCAGTACGAGCCATGGGCCCTGCGGTTGGGTTGAAAGAATGACCAAAGCTGCGGAAGCGTGTAGTCTTCATGCCATTCGGCCCTGCGCGCCCGGTGCAAATCACGACTCGCTTCGTAAATATTAAAGGTGGGTCCAGCGTGAAGTCAAGTTTGATGAGTTCATTCATCACATTGTTCCAATGTTCTGAATAAGGAGGAGCAGCCTGCTTCCACAACTTACCCGCATTTTCAAAACGGTGTTGTTCATTCTGGTAATTATAATCCAACGGATAATCCTGTATGGTGCGGTCGGTGAACAGTGCCTCCGGCAATCCATACCAATGCTCCATACTGGTTAGACCGGCACGAGCGGATTTTACCACATTCCAGCGTGCCACATCCATTTGGGCATGATGACAAGCTGATCGTAAACCAAGTTTTTTGTTTTCTTCCAGGGCAGCCTGCATTATATCCGGAGCTGCCCCAAAAAATTTTATACCGTCTGCGCCTTTTGCTTTGTTCGCACGAACCCACTCGCGTGCCATTTCCGGTGTGCTGATGGGTTTATCGCTTCCCTGGCCAAACGAGGTATAAGCGTGGATGCGCGGGGCAGTAATAGCATTATTTGCACTTTTCTTCTTATGGTCCAGCACCCAGTTTAACCCATTGCCTGCCGATGGATCGCGTACCGTGGTAATACCATGGGCCATCCATAATTTAAAAACATATTCGGCATTAGGCGCTTGTCCTCCACCAATATGGCCGTGCATATCAATGAACCCGGGTGTCAGGTACATGCCTTCAGCGTTAAGTTCTTTGCCTCCTGCTTCCAGCTTAGGCCTTCTCTCTTCTGTAATAGGCACACCCGGATACCCTACGTTTACAATCCGTTCAATACGGTTTTGTTTCACCACAACATCAACAGGCCCGATGGGAGGTGCACCCGTACCATCAATAAGGATTACACCACGGATAATAAGCTGCGTATAAGGGCCATCTCCTTCTTTTGCGAGAGGAGCGTCACTCATGCGCCCTTGCGCTAATGAAAGAGCGGTAATGAGGCTGAACAGGTAAAGAAATTTTTTCATAGGGAATTGTTAAAGAGCAAAAGCTAAACAACTTCCTTCGAAAACAAAACGAAGAGAATGACGACAGGGTAATGTTTGTTAACTGCTGAAAACTGACTTTCCCAATCAGCAGGTACATTTATTACCCTATTTCAATCGATTTCTATACTTTTTTTAAAAATTAGGCTCATTTTTTACCCTTTGGTTGTAAAATTGGGTAAAAAAATAGTCAATCATAGCTATGAGCAAACCAAAACCCCGCTACATTGTAATCTTTGGACTGATTATTCTGTTGCAGATTATTGCCCTTTTCTCAACGTCTGGAGACGCCACGACTACAGAAGCGGGGGAAATCAACCAAGCTGATACCGCATGGATGATTGTTGCGACTGCCTTTGTTTTGTTTATGACGCCCGGCCTTTCCTTCTTTTATGGAGGCATGGTGGGTTTTAAAAATGTGATCTCCACCATGTTGCAAAGCTTTATTGCACTCGGTGTAATCAGTTTGCTCTGGTATGTGGTAGGCTTTAGCCTTGCCTTTGGCGAAAGCTTTCATGGACTTATCGGGAACCCAACAACCTTTTTTGCCTTTAAAAATGTTGGGCTGGCACCCAACCCCGATTTTTCTGCTACAATACCCTTTCTCATTTTCAGTTTGTTCCAATTAAAATTTGCCATAATTACTCCAGCCCTTATTACCGGTAGTTTTGCCGAGCGGGTAAAGTTTACCTCCTACCTGATCTTTATGTGTCTTTTTGCCTTGTTCATTTACACACCGCTTGCCCACTGGACCTGGCACCCCGATGGCTTTTTGCGCAACTGGGGCGTGTTGGATTTTGCAGGTGGCACCGTGGTTCACATGTCGGCTGGATTTGCCGCCCTGGCAGGGGCTGTAGTGCTGGGAAAACGTGAAACCAATTCACATCAACCGGCCAATATTCCTTTTATTATCCTAGGCACAGCCATGCTTTGGTTTGGCTGGTTTGGTTTTAATGCCGGATCGGCCCTGGCTGCCGATGCACTGGCCGTTCAGGCTTTTGCCACTACCAACATGGCCACTGCATCCGCTATGATAACCTGGGTTATGTTCGATGCCCTGGTGGGAAGAAAAATATCGGCCATGGGCGCATGCATTGCTGCAGTTGTAGGATTGGTGGCCATTACACCGGCTGCCGGTTTTGTTACCATTGGTCAAAGTGTGTTTATCGGTTTTGCTGCTGCCCTTGTAAGCAACCTGGCTGTTTATTATAAACAACGAACATCGATTGACGATACACTGGATGTTTTTCCATGCCACGGTGTGGGCGGCATGGTGGGCATGATTTTGACCGGTGTTTTTGCCAGTGAGGTTGGGCTTATCTATGGCGAAACGAAAACATTTTTATACCACTTATTGGCGATGGTAATTGTAGGGGCATTCACGTTTTTTGGCTCGCTATTGATTTACAAAATTGTGTCACTGATAACCCGGTTGCGCGTGAGCAAGGAAGAGGAGGCTGTTGG
Source organism: Cyclobacteriaceae bacterium (assembly GCA_025808415.1). Classification (NCBI taxonomy): domain Bacteria; kingdom Pseudomonadati; phylum Bacteroidota; class Cytophagia; order Cytophagales; family Cyclobacteriaceae; species Cyclobacteriaceae bacterium. The sequence continues at coordinate 944,095 of CP075525.1, read as the reverse complement.
GCTAGATATCAGCCAGCATGGCGAAACCCTTAAACTAACTTCATCAGGTCCACATTAACTTGCCTTTGCCTGATTAAGTTGGTAGATGTACCGGGCTACCTCGTGTTGCAATTTTTCACGGTCTATCCACCAATTGCGACTAAAAAGCCGAAGGTGCGTCCAGTGGTTCTGCTCCAGTAAGCCCGGTGTATAAACGTGAGCATCTTTAACTGAAAACATCTGTTCATAAATCTCATCATCGGTGAAAATAATTCCTGCCGGTAAATCATCCTGCTCTAAAACAATATCCGCACCAGGCAAGTTGTGGGCCTTAAACGTCATTGGTGTTTTCTCCAGGTTACTCCAGCGCAAGATCAACGAGCTTAAATACCAGTCGGGATGATGACCAGCCTCGGCAACAACACGAGGAACAAATTTGCCAAGCGACACTTCACGGGCATACTCAAGCCACTGCTTCAAAAGTTTTGGCCCGTCATTTTTTATGCCCTGTAGTTTCAGTGCGTCCGGCAAAATACTGGCCACTACTATAATTTTTTCCCTCGCACGGGTTATGGCAACGTTTAACCGGTTTTCGCCACCGGCTATGTTTAGGCTGCCAAAGTGCATGTTCATTTTGCCGGCTTTATCCGCGGCATAACCAATGGAAAAAATGATAACATCCCTTTCATCGCCCTGCACGTTTTCGATGTTCTTAATTAATATAGATTGTGGCAATGCAAGGCCGGCTTTTGCAGCCGAACTGTCCAGTAAATCCTGTACAAGTTCCTGTTGTGGTTGGTTAAACGACACTACCCCAATTTCCTTTTCAGGATGCTGGCGCATCACCTCTAAAACAACATCAACCACTTTCTCGGCCTCACGTTGATTGGTTTGATTTTCCCAAATTCCATCCACAAGAATATAGCTGATTGCAGGTTTTTTCTGCTCCAAAACTTTTCTATCAGGCATGAGCTGAAGCTTGCCCCGATAAAAATTATGGTTTGAAAAATCGATCAACTCCAATGATTGGCTGCGGTAATGGCCATTCAAAAATGAAGTATCGAAATAACGTGAAGTAAGTTCCAGCAATGAATCAATTTCCAGTTCAATATCTTCGCTGCCTTCGTCCCATCGCGCCTGGTACAATTCAAACGGCCGAAGTTGTTTGGTGTCGCCTGCTATAAGCACTTGTCGGCCACGGTATAGGGAGGGAATACCCCGCTCGGCAAAACACTGGGAGGCTTCATCAAAAATAACCAGGTCAAACAATTGTTGCATGGGAAATATGGCAGAGACGGATTCAGGAGAGGCCATCCAACACGGTATAAGTTTAAACACTTCCTCAGCATATTCAGCAACCAGTTTTCGTACCGGCCAGATTTTTTTCTTTTTTGTGGCCTGGTGATACAAATCGCGGTAGGTAATGCGGTTGTTTAGCCGGTTGTACTCAATGCTTTCGCAAATGCCCTCACGGGCTCTTAACAAAAGTATTTCCTTGCTCATGCCCAGTTTTTTTGATACCAATTGTTGCAGTTCTTCCTGCATATCGGCCATTTTTAAGGTTGAGGCTGAACGTAACACAGGGTATTTCATTTCAATGTGTTCGATCCACGCAATGCGCAGGCTGTTCTGGAACATGTTCACAAAAACGTCTGCATCCCAGGCTTGAGCTTTATCTGCAATCCGGTTTATCACTTCCTTTTCGTGGGGCAATAAACCCTCTTTCACCTGGTCAAATTCCCTGAGGTGATCGAAATCATTTCTCAATGCTGCAACCAACTCTTCTGCCTTCTCCGGTTCATGGATAAGTCGATTAACCTGGTAGGGCGACAAAAATTTTTGCCACTGTTCGCGGTGTGCCGCTGCCGGCTGCACGGCATCCATCACTGTCCAGATAAGCCTGATAAACTCGTCACGCGTGAAATCAGCAGGTTGTATGCCCTTCCTTATTTCACGTAGTGAGTTGAAAATAAGCTTTGCACGAACGGCATGCTTTTGCTTTTCAAACCATTTCTTAAAACTCTTCTGGTTATACTCTTGCGGAAGGTCGATAAGCCAGGGCCGGGCTTTCAATGCAGTAAGATGATGCTCAAGGTTTAGCCGGTTATCGATCCGTGCTTCAAGTACCCGCAACCCGTTTTTGGTGTAGGGCAACCCGTTCCCAATTAAAACACGTTTCAGGAAAAATTTATGTTGAGAAAAAAGTTCCCACCGAACCATTCGTATCAAACTCCTGCGTGCCACCATGCGTTGTTGCAAAGCACCCTGGCATACCCCTATCTGATCGGGACGCAACGTATCTTCAACACCGGGCGAATCGAAACAATTAAGTACCAGTCGCTCCATGTTCTGTAACCACAACAAACTGGTCTCGTCATCTTTCTCATCGGCCATGGCCTTAAAAAAAGTATAGGCAGTTTCATCGGCCAGTAAATTCACCATTTCGTCCACCGCTTCCCTTCGGTTGCGCAAGGTTTCGCAATCTTCCAGGTTCAACGATACACCCATAATTTTTTCAAGCTGTTGCGATAGTGCCCACTGGAATGCCGGTATATCCATCACGGTATGTTCTATGGCCTTAAAATCAGCAAGCGAAAAAGTGGAAAACGAAACACGGTTTCGCCATGCATATCCATCTTGCTCAAAGCGTTGGGCATAGCGCACGTATTGTTTAAGTCTTCTTAAAAAATCATCCAGCGCGTTAAAATGAAACTGTTGATAGATTTGCGTAACATTAATACCCTCCAGGGCCGGGTTTGAGGTTAGGTATAATTCTTTCACGCTAAGCCCACATTCATCACGGTGAAATAAAGCCCTTCTGAATTCCTCAAGTTCTTCGGTTAACTGGTCAATCCTTCGGCATACCTGGTTGAACCTTCGCTCGGTTTGAATGGCATCAATTCCGCGGTTTACCATTTTATATTCCTCTAAACGATCAACCTGGCGTGCAATTTTCGTGTAGATTTCTTTGCGGTCATCGCGAAAATCATGGATCAATCCCACAAAATCACTCAAGCCAACGGAAGTAAGCCTATCGTATACAACATCAAGCGCTACCCGCTTCTGGCAAACCAACAGTACACGTTTACCTGCAGCGATACAATCGGCAATCAGGTTGCTGATCAGTTGCGACTTACCGCTTCCGGGCGGGCCTTGTACCACCAATGAACGGCCTAGCTTAACCGATTTCAAGGCATGCTCCTGCCAGGCATCCATTGGGAAAACGGTATGGACTTTTTCTTCCTTAACACCCAGGTTAACCGATACAGGGTCATCGAACAGCCTGCCAACCTGCGATTGGTTTTTTGAAGCAAACAATGCTTCAAGCGTGTTGAATTGATTCTCTTCAATCAACTGGAGATAATCCGGCACCAACTGCGACCCCGCCTGCGGAAAAATTCCCAACACGGCCTCGGGAAAAAGTTTCAGTTCCCCATTGCGGTGCAATTGGTTGAACTCTTCCTTTTTGAATTCGTGAAATGGGAGCAGTTGATCGGAAAATGTATCGGGGTTAAAATTAATTTCAATGCGATCCCTTAACAGTTGGTAAAGTTGTGTACGAAAAACAGTACTGTCGGTATCAAAATCTTCAACATCAGCTTCCAATAGTTCTTCATTGGGCTTTACCTGATTGAAGTAGGAAAAAGCCAGCAAAAAAGTTTTATTTAATGTGGTGCCAGCTTCTTTTCGAAGTTTAAGTACCCAAGTGGTTTCATCCTGTACCAGGCTTACCGGAAAAAAAAGTAGTGGGGTACGCACCAGGGTACCATCAGCCAGTTTACCACGAATAACCGGCCAGCCCACATGTAAGTCGTTCGAACCGCGCTCCTCAAAAATAAATTTGTCGATACGCTGTAAGCGCTTTAATTTTTTACTGGCTTCATTCACCGCTTCCATGCGGCTATCCAACAACGGACAAATCTTTTTATCCTTACCGGCAATAAGGGCCTTGATAATTGCAAAGGCCGGTTCACCGTTTAATTGACTGAGTTGTTGTAAATCCATCAACTGCTCGCTGTGAAGCCGCAATAACAACAACAAACGGTTATTGCCACTCAGGCTGGTAAGCCTGCGCATATAGGTTTGCAATATGGCTTGTGCCTGGTTAGTCAACCGTGATATAGGGTTTTAATTTTAACAACATGGCATCATCCACATTAACAATTTTCCGAAGGTCATCAATGGAATGGTAGCGCCCATGCTGGAATCGATAAGTTACAATAGCCTTGGCCATTCGTTTCGAAATGTACGGATGAGTTCCCAGTTGAGCTTCTGTAGCTTCATTAATATTAAGCATGCGTGGGTAAAAATCGGGCTGAACAAAAGATGCCTGCTGAAGCCGTTGAACGGTTGTTGAATCGAGGCCATAAACTTCATAAAGTTGGTTAAGGTAAATAAACCCACCCAGCGACTCGCGAAAGATGACAATCCGTTTGGCCAGTTTGGAGCCAATGCCGTTGATGCTTTTAAGCAGCACGGTATCAGCCCGGTTAATATCAAATTTAATTTCAGCCTGTTTAATTATCGGTCGCTCTGTGGCTACGGATGATCCATCATTTTTTCTGTGGGCTTCCGGTAACAAAACAAATGGCCTTATGGCTTTGTAAAACGATGAGTCCATTCCGTAAAGTTTAAGCAGGTCTGACTTAATTTTAAACTTGCCTCCTGCTTTGCGGTAATTTAACAGGCGCTTTGTTAGCCCAGCAGAAAACCCCAGGGCCAGCAACTCCTCCGCTGTCGTCAGGTTGGGATCAAACAGATACAACGTTACCGGAGCCAGTTCTTCCGTGGGTGTATTGTTCAATTCATCTTTTTTCCAGGTGGCTGCAAGGCTGTCTAACAGCGTTTGTTCAGGTGAGAAATCGCGTGGCTGACGGCCCTCCCACCAACGGTAAAGCGGGGCAGAAAAAATAACCATTACCACCACCGGAAGAAGCACCAGAAAGCCATACGTTTGGCTTCGCGAAAAACTGAAAAAATTCCTGATCCACCGGGTTAGGTCCATAGTCCAAACTATGTATATGGTTTCGAAATAAAAAGCAGGATGATACTTTTCGATGCCCTCAAAACTTTTGGATACAAGCGTTAGGATTCATGGCATTTCGATACCTGTAATTATCTTTCTTATCTTTCGACATACCAATTGAAGTGCCTGTTTTGATAAGCGACCAAGAAAAATCTTTTGTTAACCTGGTGAACGAGCATCAGGGGCTTATCCACAAGGTTTGCAATTTGTATGAAACCGATCGGGAGGCACGCAACGATTTGTTTCAGGAAGTTGTACTCCAGCTTTGGAAGTCTTTCCATACGTTCCGGGGAGACTCCAAGATAACCACCTGGATGTACCGCATTGCACTGAACACGGCCATATCGGGTTTACGAAAACAAAAGCGCGGCCTGCAAACGGAAGACCTGAACGAAAGGCATTTCAACATATCCGATTCATCTTCGGATCATCATGAGGAAAACCTGCAAAAACTCCAATGGAGCATTCGGCAGCTTTCGGAGATTGAGCGGGCTATTATTATGATGGCCCTGGATGAAATCCCTTACGATGAAATCGCAGAAACCATTGGCATTACGCAAAACAACGTACGGGTGCGCATGAACCGGATACGCGAAAAACTTAGGAAACTTATGAATCCATGACCATGGAAGAACTGGATGACTTAAAATCAATTTGGAAGCAGCAGGAAACCTTCGAAACTAAAAACGAGAAGGAAATTCTTGATATGCTGGGCAAACGCAGCAATGCCCTGATCCATAAACTGAAGCGCAACGTTTGGTTCGAACTTGTCTTCACCATACTATGCATGCTTGCGTTGGTGGGTTACAGCCTAAGCCTGAAAGATGGTGCCTTGATGTGGACGATCATCAGCTTGGTGATCCTGCTGGTATCGTTCACGTTATACTATGTGAAGAAAATCATCCTGTTAAATAAGTACGATTCGGGGCATGAAAACCTGAAGGATAACCTGACACACTTGCTGAAAAAACTGGATGCCTATATGAAATTCTATAAACGCAGCTATGCCATCCTTTATCCATTATTTTTTGCTCTGGGGTTATTGTTTGGGGCGCTTGAATCTGGCTTTGACAGGTTTTTTGAAAAATTTGAAAGACCGGTATACACCATTTCATTTATTGTGCTTTCGGTGGTATTTATGGCTGGGGTTTACCGTATTACCGATTGGTACCTGAAAAAACTCTACGGCAACCACATTGATAAGCTCCGATCGCTTCTCCAGGAACTTCAGGGGTGAAATACCCGGGCTTTTTACCCCAAAACCAATACCTTTCACCCCAAAATTCCCATGGGTGAACCTGTACCGATCCCAGATGATACTGGGTTAACAATTGATTGATGACAATGGGAGAACTTTAGCCTGAAAATTCCGTTTTCCGAGTACCATGCAATTGGCAGAAAAGTTAAATACGCCCTTTCCTTTTTACCTGAATGATGACCGCAAAAATTTAGGCCTCATTGCAGTAATCACATTGTTTGTGTTTGCCTTTATGATTGCTTTCCGGAGCAGGAATGACCTTGACCTTACTTTGCCCCAACATCTTCTGTTTGCCGGCATTACATTTATCTGCCTGGCAATCAATATAATACTTCTTCCAAGGCTTTTCCCGGTTTGGTTCGATCCTGTAAGCTGGACGGTTAAAAAATATATTGTCCTAAATATATGGCACTTGGTCCTGATCGGTATTGCCGCTTCGGTGGTGGATATTTATTACATATGCCCCGAAAAAACAGTTTGGGAAAACATTATTGAAGCCAACAGCAGGGTTGTGCTTAGGGGCATAATTCCTATTGCGTTAACTACTTTGTTTCTGCGCAACATTATGCTGCAGGAAACCCTTAAGGATGCCTTGAAAGCAAATACCGAGCTTCAGAAAATCCAATCCCTTAAAAAAGAAGTCCCCAAAAGCAGTCATTCCAATACCATTATACTGCATTCCGATACGAGCGAGACCCTTTCCATCAACCTGCCCGATTTGCTGTATGTGCAGGCCGATGACAACTACTCCACTGTGGTTTGGAAAAATGGAGAAGGTATTCAAAAAAAGTTATTGCGGGCAAATCTTAAAAGCATTGAAAGCCAGATGGATAACTCGTTTACCATGCGTTGCCACCGGTCATACCTGGTCAATATCAATGCTATTGATATGGTTTCGGGAAATACCAATGGCTATAAATTAAAAATCCTGGACACTGACATAGCCATACCGGTGTCGCGGCAAAAGGGTAAAGAAGTGCTGGAGAAGATCAGCCAATGGAAAAACGTAATGGAACTCTCTTAAAAAAATTGATTTTACCAAGGCATAGTCCTATTTCAGCGTCCTCCGCTCACCCCAAAAAAAATCACGTTCACCCCAACACTTTGCATTTCCTGACACAAGTGTTACCAATCACCACAACCACCAAAATAATCCGTCCAATCGCACGTCCTTAGCGTTGTACTTACAACACTAAAAAACAAACCGCCATGAAAAACCTGTACATGTTCATCCTGTTGTTTTTTGTTGCCGTGGCAACAGAAACATTTGCGCAAACTGCCCCCCGCACTGAATTTGCCATTCAGCTTAGTAAAAATGCTTTGGAAGTAAAGGCCGGAACAACAACCGAGTTAAACGTAAACATCCACCGTTCGAAAACTTACACGAAATCAAAGGCCAAACTCGGTTTCTCGTCTCAGTTACCAGAAGGTGTATCGGTAACATTTGAACCAGCCGAAGGCATGTTCGAAACCAGTGTGGCAACGATTAAAGTGGCTGAGAATGCCAAAGTCGGAAATTATCAACTCATTTTGAATGCCGAACTGAACAATAAGGTAAAGGGTTCAATCGTAAAGCTGGTAATTACGGAAGCCAAAGGCAATGCAGTGGTTAGCTTAAACGAATAGCTTCACCAAAAGCCCGCTGAATCCTTAACCAGGTTGGGCTACCTACAAATTTTTGATTGAGTTCAATTTCAATTCCCAGGTATTCAGTGCCTGGGAATTTTTTTCGCATGGCCATGGTAACACCATCATCGGTTCCATTATAAGGCTCATTGAATTTGATCCTTAGATCAGGCAAACGGATTTCGAGGGATTTTTTTAGCGCAGTACAAAACCTTGTTTCTGACGCAACATTCGGATCAAACAGTAAACCTACATCAACGTTTCGCTCAACTCCATGTAAAACGGGGGTAAAAGAGTGCACAGACAAATGAAGCACCGGCCTCACATTATGTGCTATGGCCGCTTCAACAGCATTCCGATACGGTAAATAATAGTCCTGCACAAGTTGCGATTTTTCTGTAGTTGAAAGACCGCTGCTAAACTCAGAAAATAATGTTGTGCTGTTGAGCGAACGGTTCATCTCGATCAATAACCGTGTAACCGCCATACTGTAAACGGGTACATGCAGTTGGTTGGACAAATACGTGGCTACCTCATACGCACCAGGATCCCAACCCCTGTGAGACTGCAACAACTCTTCCGACCCGTCAAATAAAGGCTTGAATTTTTCCGGAACCAAGTTTCCGGCATGCTCGCAACTAATAACAATGCTTGCGTAAATCAGGGGAGGAATATTTTATTTTGAGCCAGGCAATCGGCCAACTGACTGTAAACTTTATGAACAGAAGCTCGGCCTAAATCGCCATGAAGTGCCTTTACAATGCGCGTAGCCAATGAGCCTTCGTTGAGCAGGATGTTCAATTCGGGGCGCCACCGTTCCAACACAGTGTTACCGCGCCTGATCAAGGAATCCAGTATAAACTTCCAGAGATCACCCGCTCTTACAGGCTTATCAGCACCAAAAATTTTCAGGTATTCGGCATCCTGCACCATAGCTTCTTCCGCACGCTCAACACACAAATCGAAAAGCTGTACCAGGGTGTCGGTTTTATATCTCATTTGTGCATCGTGGTCAATCAACTTTCCATTCACCAATGCTTTAATGGTTTCAATGACCAACTCCAATAGTGCAATATCCGCAGCCGGGCATTCCTGCACATCCATGATGCGGATTTCAATAGAACCCCTGTCGAAGCGTGGTATGGCACCACGCGAGTTTACCCAAATGGGGTTTAATAGCTGTTGTGGGTCATGAACCGCAATATCGCTCTTGATTTTTTCATAAATCGTGTTCAGGTAATTTCGTTTAGAGAAAACTGCTTCGGGAATTACCCGGCCAGTAATGGATGGTATTTTAGACTGGTTGGTTTTGTAATATTTCAAACGCGTATTCAACGAGCCTGTCAATCGCCCCTCGATCATTGGCGTGCTGGCACACAAGGCCGGTAGGATGGGCAGCACTAAACGCACGGCTGCATGGAGCCGGGCAAATTCCTCATCGTCATAAAACGGCAAATTTAAATGCGTGCTTTGCACGTTGGACCAGCCGTGGCCACGGCAATCAAAAATCTTATTATAGACCTCGTATACTTCATTGCTTTCATGCGGCCATAGCTTTGTTTCCGCCAATGGGTCCATAAAAGGGTGGGCACCTGTGGGCAATAATTTGGCGTTCCAACCGGTAAGTATGGCGTTGATGCGCTTAACATTATCCGCAAAGGCATGCTCCAGCACCGTGAGGTTATTTTCAGGAAAAGTGGACTTTAATTCAAGCACGTGAAGCACCAACTCGTTAGACCATGTAACCATTCCGTTTTCAAAGTCACTGCCATAACTGCCCAACTCATGTTTCAGCAGTTCATCGGCAATGGGTTTTATGGCCAGCGTCTCCTGGTTTACAATCATGTATTCCAATTCTACGCCATAGCCTTGAAACAGATGTATGCGCGGGGGTTGTACCATTTTATCGATCGGCTTTGATCTTATTTAAAAATACGTCCATTATGGTGGAATACAATTTATCCTTCAGGATTTTATCTTCAATGCCTCCATCAATATTAGGGTTATCGTTTATTTCAATAACGTAAAACTTACCATCGGCTTCCTTCATGTCTACACCATACAAACTTTTGCCAATGAGTGCAGTTGCTTTTAAGGCAGTACGTATCAAACCGGAGGGTGCCTGATCAACCGGGATGCAATCTACATTTCCTTCGCGCGAACTTTCCTGGGCATTCCAGTTTACGATTTGCCAATGCTCGGAAGCCATGAAGTATTTGCAAACATAGAGCGGCTTACCATCCACTACGCCTACCCGCCAATCGAAAGGTGTGGGTAAATATTCCTGGGCAATAAGCAAATCTGAATCTTTGAACATGGCCGTGGTTACTTCTTTAAATTGATCGGCAGAGGATATTTTAAAGACACCTTTACTAAAGGCACCATCGGGTTGTTTAAGTATAAATGGAAAAGGTAATTTATCAGGCAATTTTTTATAATTCTCTTTGCTGATGACAAATGACCGGGGTGTCAAAATTTTATTGGCGTTCAGCAATTCAAACAAGTAAACTTTATTGGTGCACTTTAAAATTGATTCGGGGTCATCAATTACCGCAAGCCCTAATGATTGTGCCTTTTTTGCAAACCTGAAGGTATGATGGTTAACATACGTTGATTCACGGATAAACAAGGCATCAAACTGTACGAGTTTATCCAGGTCATTCTTTGTAATCAGCTCGGTATAAAAACCTGCCTGGTCGGCCGCTTTGATAAAACGCTGAATAGCCTTTTCATCGGAAGGCGGATTGGTTTCCTTGGGGTTTACCAGAATAGCCAGGTCATATTTTTTCTTGTCGGGCCGGTACTCACGCTTTCGCTGAAGGTATTGTTCAAGGCCTTTTTGCAACAGGCCAAGATCAGTTTCAGGAACTTCACCAATGCTCAAAGGTTTGATGCTTTGCAAGAGCCATTTGTTGCGTCTGCCAAATACGGCCTTTAGGGAAGGGGCTTGTATATATTGAAATAAATGACGGGCCAGTTTATTCAGGTGCTCCGATTTGGTGATGCCAAAATAGATGTTGAACTCAACCCTGTCGTCTGTATAACTCTTAAACACACTTTGGATCAGGTTATCAAAATCCTGTGAATCTTCACGTAAAATCGAAGGAAAGCGAAAGTCCTGGATGGTAGCCACACCGGGCAAAACCTTATGGTGCCTGGCCTCGGCCAATAGCGACACATAATATCCATAACTTTGATAGTGGTACGACTTGCACAGGTTTAAAACTTTTAAGCCCTTGGCTTGCTGGTATACCTCACCATCTATATACCGTGCGGGCGTAATAACGTCAACATCTTCCAGCTTGAATTGCCAGCGTTCAGGGTTCTCGACAACAATTAGCTTTGGCATAACAGGGTTATCGGATTTTTTTTCCGGGTTCTATTACTAACAAGTTGGCATCGTAGGTAACTATGCCCAGCATAATGCTGTTGATAAGGCGGGGAAAGCTAACATTATACACCTGCCCCTTGCCGAGTGGATTAGGTGTCATCGGGTCCGCCAGGTAAACTGCATTTTTATCTTCATCGTATCCGCTAATCACCACAAAATGCCCCACCGGCTCGCCTTTAATGGAATCGTAAATGTTGAACTGGGGTATTTCCCGAGAACTTCCGTAAAGATACGTTGCGCTGAGGCCTGTTAATACTGGTATGGATTTCTTCAGGTAGCCTTTGATGAGTTTATCATCCAGTTCAAGGTGACGAACCTCACCGCCCGATTCCAGGAATTTAATATAGGCCTTTGAAGCTATCTGCAATTTCCTGCGTTTATGCTTAAACTCCATTTGTTGTTTAAGGAACTGAACAATTTTTTTTGAAGGATGCTTGAACCACGTTGGATCAAAAACATTGAGGTTGTAGGAATAAATACAAACCTTATAGCCCCGCTGCAATGCGTGGTTACCAAGCATAACCGCCAGCGTACCGCCCGACTTCAATTGCTTTACCTCCCGGATGACATCCTTCAACGCAACGTCATCACCGTAATATTGGTACAAAGCCTGCAAACAGGTAGGGCCGCAGGTCACTTCATCGGGCTGTGCTTTAATGTCAAATCCAAGATTAAGTTCCCTGCGCATATTACTAACTCTTAGAACAGTTTTGAAATGATCATATCCAATACCTCAACGAATATCAACAGAATAATAATCCACTCCAGCAAACTGCTTTCGCGTTGATGGGAAAGTTCCCTGAAGATTGTTAGGTTATCTTCGATGATGCGCATGGTGTATTCCAACTCACTGAAACGAACGCGCAAATCGAAGTGGCGAATTAAGCCCAGGTGAAGTTTATCGAGAAACTGATCGTCCCACACCAATTCAGGTGCATCGAAAATGTAGATGTTCTCGGCAATTTCGTTTTGTGTATTTAATGCCCGGCCCAAAAACTTTCGCATGGCCTTTCGGCTCAGGCTTAACCTGCCGCTCGTTTCCAACTCCTGCGTAAAACCCTTTACTTCCGCCAGCAGGTTTTCGGTAACGGAGTGGTAATAATCCATCGCAACCGATTGGGCCAGGTTGAACATAGTAATGCGCATAACCTTATCATCAAGCGAGCCCACTACCACCTCATTAAACTCAAATTGAATTTCGCTTCCAGGCTCAAACCGGATTTCATGGCTGTCGCGCAACCAGTGGGTAACCGGATTACGCTGAAAGGTCTGCACAGCCTTTATGGCCCACACCATTTCTTCTTCCGTATAACCTGCAAAAACAATTACACCATAGTTGAAATAGTGCTGATACTTGCCCTCGGCTAACCGGTAAAACAATTCTGATGAAGAATCAGCCTGGACTTTAATTTCCAGAAAATTCTTAATGCCTTTAATATCAAGCTGCTTGGCTACTAAAAAAGCGTGGAGTTTAACAAGCTGGGACATAACCGTACCGGTCGCAAAACATAAATTTAAAATAAAGGATTCACAAAACAGCTTTGGTTGTTTTTAAGGATATTTGCCCGCTAAATGATCAGCGAATGAATCGACTACTAACCACTGTATTGCTCACGGCCTTATCATTTTTATCCTTTGGATGGGGGGCTACCGGGCATCGTGCCACCGGCTACATTGCCAATAAGTACCTGAACAAGAAAGCAAAAAAGGCCATTGCGCGAATTCTTAACGGCCAGTCCTTGGCTATGGCCAGTACATGGATGGATGAAATCCGCTCCGACTCGACATATAACTATACAGCCGACTGGCATTGGGTTACCATACCCGATGGCATGACTTACGCACAAGCAGAAAAAAACCCAAAAGGCGATATCATTGAAAGCATTGAGCGTATTGTTGCTGAACTCAAATCTAAAAAGTTAACCCCCCAGCAAGAAGTTGAGCGGCTTAAATGGCTTATCCACCTGGTGGGCGATATTCATCAACCTTTGCATGTGGGCCGCGGTGATGACCGTGGCGGGAATGACATCAAAATTATGTGGTTTCGTGCCGATAGCAACCTGCACAGGGTTTGGGACAGTGACATGATTGACGATACACGATTAAGTTATACCGAACTTGCCGAGGCCTTGGAAAAACCTTCTGCCAACCAGGTGCAAACCTGGCAACGCAACACCGTTCGCGAGTGGGCCAATGAAAGCATGACGTACCGCAAGCAGGTATACGATTATGGAAATGCCCGGCTTGGGTACCAGTACTCCTACAAATATTTTGACATTGCCAAAGAACGGCTGCTTCAGGCAGGCGTACGGTTGGCGGGTTTGCTGAATGAGATTTACGGATAATCTTTTTTAACTTGCCGCCTCTGTTTTTTTGGCCCCGTAGTTCAATGGATAGAATAGAAGTTTCCTAAACTTTTGATACAGGTTCGATTCCTGTCGGGGCTACTTTACCAATCGTTGGTTCCATTTAAGGTTGAAACTTGCAATTTCTCCTTAGTTCAATTCTCACCCATACCGGGCGGTACTTTCGGGCGGGGATAGAATTGAAGTTCCCTAAACTTTTGATACAGGTTCCCTGCCTGACGGCTGGCAGGCATTCCTGTCGGGGCTACTTTACCCAATCGTTGGTTCCATTTAAGGTTGAAACTTGCAATTTCTCCTTAGTCAATTCTCACCCATACCGGGCGGTACTTTCGGGCGGGGATAGAATTGAAGTTCCCTAAACTTTTGATACAGGTTCCCTGCCTGACGGCTGGCAGGGATTCCTGTCGGGGCTACCACTAATCTGCATGCTTATACCTCCTCAGTTTGAAAAGGGGCGAACGCATAGCCGTCCTTCAGGTAATTTGGGAAAATGATAAGGTGTTTCTTTTTTACCTCCTCAAACAACAATTTCTTCAAGGCCAGCATATTTTCGCCCGTTTCGGCTGAAACAAAAATTACCTGAGCAAATCCATGCTCGTTGTAATAACTTTTCATGGAGTCCAGGTTTAAGGGGCCCTGAGCGTGTTGCTCTTTCAAAGCATCTACTTTATTCAATACCAGGATCACCGGAATCCCGGATGCACCAATTTCCGCCAAGGTGTTGCTTACTACTTCAATGTGATTGTTGTGGAACGGATGGGCCACATCAACCACGTGCAGCAGGATATCTGCTTCGCGTACTTCATCCAGGGTTGATTTGAATGATTCAATAAGGTGATGGGGAAGTTTACGGATAAACCCTACCGTGTCTGACAGTAAAAAAGGAATATTCCCTAGTGTAACTTTTCGAACGGTGGCATCAACCGTAGCAAACAGCTTGTTCTCAGCCAGCACACCTGAACCTGATAGTTTGTTCATCAGGGTTGATTTTCCAGCATTGGTGTAACCAACCAAAGCTACCCGTACAATATTATGCCTCGCTTTACGTTGGGTTTTTCGTTGTTGATCGATTTTTTTTAGCTCGTCTTTCAACAAACTAATTCGGTATCGAATATTCCTTCGGTCAGTTTCAATTTCACGTTCACCCGCCCCACCCCGGGTTCCGGTGCCCCCACGCTGGCGTTCAAGGTGGGTCCACATACGGGTTAACCGCGGAAGCAGGTATTGGTTCATGGCTAATTCAACCTGTGTGCGGGCCTGGGCAGTTTGGGCGCGTTTCAGGAAAATATCCAGTATCAACAGGCTTCTGTCATAAATCTTCACCTTTAACTCACTTTCTTTGGGATTAAGCTCCTTTTCAAGGTTACGCAATTGTGAGGGGGATAAATCATCATCAAAGATTACCGTGTCAACTTTATGAAAACCCACAAATTCCTTCAGTTCTTCCACTTTACCCTTGCCTATAAATGTCCGTGGGTCTGGCGTTTTTAAGTTCTGGACCATTCGCTTCACCGTGTGAATCCCCGCTGTCTCAGCCAAAAAAGCCAGTTCATCCAAATGCTCAGTGGTAATTTCAGGTTGGCGGGCATCGCCAAGTGCCAGTAAAACCGCAGTATGCTTAAGCTTCTTTTCCATCATTTTGCCAGTAAAGTTAACACCATTAAAATCAGTTTTTCAGAGCGGTTACTTTTATATAGTTTTGTTGATTCAAAACTTGGTTTTCGATTCAAAAAGCGTTTTTTAAGCTCATTTATAGGAAGGCCTTTAATCTGATTCATGAAAGTTGCCATTGTACTGAACACCTCCTGGAATATTGTCAATTTCCGGCTAAGCCTGATAAAATCGCTCCAGAACCTTGGCCACGAAATACACACCATTGCACCTGTTGACCCGTACACTGAAACCTTAAAGGAATTGGGTTGCATCCACCATCCGTTGAAAATGGATAGCCGTGGTGCAAATCCTATTAAAGATTTTGCCCTGATTTTCGAGCTATACTCCATATACAGGAGTATCCGTCCGGATGTTGTTCTCCATTATACAATTAAGCCAAATGTGTATGGGACTTTAGCCGCTGCATTGTTACGCATACCTGCAGTAAACAATGTTTGCGGGCTGGGGACTGTTTTCCTGAAAAAAGGACCTCTTTCGATAATCGCGAAGTTTTTATATCGTTCAAGTTTTCGTTTTGCCCGCAAAGTATTTTTTCAAAACCCGGATGACCTTGAACTTTTTTTAAATAAGAAATTAGTACCTGAAAATGCCGTGGACCTGATACCCGGTTCAGGCATTGACTTAAAGAAATTCGCGTCTGTTCCTTATACGCGCAATTCAAAATTTACCTTCTTACTGATCTCACGACTGATTACTGACAAGGGGATTATGGAGTACATTGAGGCGGTAAGAAAACTTAAAAGGCAGGGGCTTGATGCAAGGTTCCAGGTGCTTGGTGCTATGGATCCTGAACACAAAAGGGGTATTAGCCGCGATGTAGTCCAATCGTGGATTAATACAGGTACGATTGAATATCTCGGTACAACGGATGATGTGCGTCAATTTATCACAAAAGCTGATTGTATTGTTTTACCCTCATACCGTGAAGGCACACCTCGTACTTTGCTTGAAGCTGCCAGTTCTTCAAAGCCCATTATTGCCACTAATGTTCCTGGATGCACCCAGGTAGTGGAGCATGGCGTAAACGGATTATTGTGTAACCTGAAAGACGCTGACGACCTGGCTGAGAAAATGCGCACGCTCACCTTGCTGGATGACAATCAACTGATGACCTACGGGGCGAACGGCAGAAAGAAAATGGAAGCTGAATTTGATGAGGCACTCGTTATCAACAAATACCTGCAGACACTAAACGAATTAGAAGCAGCACCTTCCCATGCAGGTCGTTAAAACAAGCATTAAAGATTTATTGGAGATTACACCGGCTGTCTATCGTGACGACCGCGGGTGGTTTATGGAATTCTATAAGGAAGATGCCTTTCTACCTGCCGGTATAACCTATAGGTTCACCCAAGAAAATCTATCCTTCTCCAAAAAAGGTGTTGTTCGGGGCTTGCATTTTCAGCTTGCTCCTTATGAGCAGGCAAAACTCGTTTCCGTGTTAACAGGAAAAGTACTTGATGTAGTGGTAGACCTACGAAGAGGTTCCGAAACGTTTGGACAAGTTTATACCTGTATGCTTGATTCCGAAAAACGGAATATGCTTATGGTGCCCGAAGGATTTGCGCATGGCTTTGCCGCCCTGGAAGATTCCCTTTTTCTTTACAAAACTTCAAACGCATACAATCGCGAATCAGAATGTGGCATTGTGTGGAACGATCCAACGTTAGCCATTGATTGGCCTATCGATAATCCCGTACTATCAGATAAAGACAGGAAGCTCCCTACGTTTAATGAGTTGTTGGGAAAATCGTTAATTTCACGGGATTAAATTCTTTTGCCCTTGAAGTATTATCTTTTTTTTTCAAGTCAACTGGTGCTGGCATTAATGCTGTTTAGCGCATGCGCTTCGTACAAGCAAAACATTATGTTTAAGGTTGACGACCCCGGTGCATACCAGCAAAAAGCAAAGGAAACTGAGAAGAACTACGTTATTCAACGGAACGACCGTTTGAAATTTCGGGTTTACACCAGCAATGGTGAGTTGATCATCGATCCTGACCTTAAGTTATTAAAAGAAATCCCGCCCCAGGTAGCCTCCACACGCCCCGACCCGGAATACCTTGTCGATGTAGCGGGGGTTGCCAAGTTCCCTATGGTGGGTGAACTGAAGGTTGAGGGGTTAACCATCCGGCAGACGGAGGCGATTCTTCAAAAAGAGTACGAACGTTACTACACTAACCCATTTGTTGTATTGCAATACCTGAACAAGAGGGTTATTGTACTGGGCGCCCCAGGGGGGCAGGTAATTCCCCTGATAAACGAAAATGTGACCTTGGTTGAAATACTGGCTGCAGCCACCGGGCTAAATAATGAATCAAAAGCAAATAACATACGAATACTGAGGGGCGACCAGGTGTTTGTGGCTGATATGAGTACCATTGAAGGATACAGGCAAGGAAATATGATCATGCAACCTGGTGATATTATTTATGTTGAACCTGTGCGCAGGCCGGCCAGTGAGGCCCTGCGCGATTATGGGCCGTTATTAAGTATTATTGCAAGCCTTACAACATTGGCAGTTGTACTTAGTACACGCTAATTCAAACTTTAATAACGTGCAGCAATTCGAAAACAATAATATAGCATCAGACACAATCGATTTTAACAAGCTTAAGATCATTGTAAGGCAGCATTGGCTGGGTATTGTGTTAATTTTTCTACTTACCAACCTCACGGCATATCTGATTGTACGGTATACCAAAGATCTATACGAGTCTGAATCAGAAATTAAACTGGACATAAAGCAAGATGCCTCAGAGCTTGGCATCAGCGACTTTATTCCGGAGCGGCAAAAAATAAATATGATATCGGGAGAGATTGAAACCATTCAATCCAAACTCTTCCTCAGTCAGGTAATTGATTCACTGAAACTTCATGTAGGGTACTTTAGCATAGGGCAATTTTTAAACACCGAATTATACACCTCCTCCCCCATTGCCGTACACTACAAGCTCAGTAACCCTTTATATTATAACGTACCTATTGCTATTGAGCCCCAGGCCGATAATGGATATGAATTGAACTTGGGCAAGTCAGGAAAAACAGCAACCGGCAAATTTTCAGATACCTTGCAACTCGAAGGCCTGAAACTTTTCATAGAAAAAAAGCCTGGAATAGAATTTTACCCTGAAAATTCATATTCGTTTATTATCTACAGCCGTGATGTTCTGCTGGATTTCATTTCTAAAAACCTGACTGTTGAACCCCTAAAGCTGGAGGCCAACACCATCCGGGTTTCCTTTAAAGATAATAATCCCCATAAAGCCCGTGACCTTGTTAATGGCATCGATTCACTTTACCTGGCATTCAGCCATGAGCAAAAAAACCGCGCCAACAAACAAAAGATCGATTGGTTAAGCAATGAACTAAATGCTATTGAAAAGCAAATGGAGTCCTATGAGACCTACTTCGAAAATTTTACCCTTGCAAACAAAACAAATGACCTGGAAAGCGACCTGAAAAAAACTATTGAGTCGATCCACAAAATCGATTCGCAACGCTTTGAAGTGAACAAACGAATTGGCGAGCTTAATCAACTTATGGAGGCCCTGACAAACCGCGAGTTCTTTATTGAAGTGACCCAACGAACCATATTTCCTGAATACCTGAATAAAAACCTGGAAAAATTGCAGGAATTATATTTTGAAATGGATCGGATGAAACTTTCTTATAATGAAAACACATTCGCCTTTAAGCAAAAGCAAAACGAAATTGAAACGCTTCGAAACAAAGCATTTTCACAGTTAACAGATCTTAAAACCAGCCTGCTTAAAAAGCAACAAGAACTTAGTCAGGCTAAAAGCAAACTCGAAAATGACTTTGCTTCCATGCCCGATAAAAACACCCAATTCACCAAAAAGCAAAGGTTTTACAAGTTGTACGAAGAGTTTTATTTAACCCTGATGCAAAGCAAATCGCAATTTGAAATTGCCCAGGCAGGAAGTACACCCGACTTTAAAATCCTTTCAACGGCTAACCTGCCCACCAATCCAATTTCGCCCAACCGACCTCTCATTTTTGGAATTGGGTTTATGGCAGGTTTTGTGCTCAACATATTCTTTGTTGGTTTACTCTACCTGGCCAATAATAAAATCATAAGCCTGTATGAAATAGAACGGTTGCAAGTGCCGCTGCTCGGTGCCATCCCCACGATGCGCAAAAGCAACGGCACAGGTCTTTATATTCAAGACCATCCTAAATCAATGGTTAGCGAAGCTATGCGAACCCTTCGCACAAACCTTGATTTTTTCAACATCCACTCAACCAAAAAAGTAATTGCCGTATCCTCAACCGTATCGGGTGAAGGAAAGTCATTTATTGCGTTGAACCTCGGAGGTGTAATGGCCCTTTCTCGAAAAAGGGTTTTATTGCTTGACCTGGACATGCGCAAACCAAAAACAAATGAATTTTTTAAAGACGTTGACAAGAGCAAAGGGATAAGTACCATTCTGATTCGAAAAAACACTTGGGAAGAGTGTATTGTGAACTCATCAGTTTCAAACTTCGATTTTATTCCCTCAGGCCCGCACCCACCGAACCCATCAGAACTTCTTTTGAATGGAGAGTTCTCGCAACTGCTCACCGAATTGCAAAAGCATTACGACTACATTATTATGGACACCCCACCGGTTGGCATCGTTACCGATGGCATTATGGCCATGAAGCATGCCGATATTACCTTGTATATTTTCCGCGCCAATTACTCGAAGAAGGATTTTATCGACAACCTCAACCGCATTATTCGTGTCAATAAGTTCCAAAATATCACATCCATACTCAACGCAGTTCCCTCTACGTCCGAAACAGCCTATGGGTATGGCTATTACGAGGAACAAAAAACAAATTGGGTAACATCAATTTTAAAACGCGGTGCTTAACTGGTTCAGAAAAAAAACACCCGGCACAAACAACCCCATCCTGGTAGATATACACTCACACCTTCTTCCGGGGCTTGACGATGGCGTAAAAACCTTTGAAGAGTCATTGGATATTATTGAACGATTTGTGGCTCTGGGATATCATAAATTAATCACTACCCCTCATGTAATAAGCGACAGCTACCGGAACACCACAGAAGGCATATTGGAAAAACGCGATGCGTTAAATAATTATCTGAAAACGAGAAATATTACAATTGAGATAGAAGCCGCTGCCGAATACTACCTGGATGAGGACTTCGTCAGAAAAATATCAGCCGATGAACAACTGCTGACATTTGGCCGCAACTATCTGTTGTTTGAAACAAACTTCATGACCGAGCCCCTAAACCTGAAAGAGTTTATTTTCTTAGCCTCCACAAAGGGGTATAAGCTTGTGCTGGCACATCCGGAGCGATATCTATTTCTTCAAAACGATTTTAATAAAGCCGAGGACTTGATTAACCGTGGGGTTTTATTTCAACTTAATACATCTTCATTCACCGGGCATTATTCAAAAGAGGCACAACGCACAGCGCAGAAACTTGTTGATCGAGGCTGGGTACACTTTCTGGGCAGCGACTGCCACATGCAACAGCACGTAACCTTACTGCAACAAGTGCAGGCGAACCGATACTACCAAAAAGCATTAACTTTACCACTCTTGAATAACACCCTATAAGAATGATTGCGGTTACCGGAGCCAATGGTTTGCTTGGAAGTTTTGTTGTTCGGAAACTTATTGAAACACAAACATCTTTTGTTGCCCTAAAGCGAAAAAACAGCGATACCACATTGCTCAACGATGTGGCCGAAAAAATTACCTGGCGTGATACCGACATTCTCGATCCAGAATCATTGCAGGAATGCCTTAATGATATAACCGGAGTTATACATTGTGCCGCAAAGGTATCCTTCAATCCGCGCGATGAAGAAAAATTATTGCAGGTAAATGTGGAAGGAACACGACATATCGTAAATGCCTGCTTAGCACTGGGCATAAAGCGTCTGGCACATGTTAGCTCTGTGGCAGCATTAGGCCGTCAGAAAGACCAAACCCTGATTGACGAATCCAACCTTTGGAAAGATAGCCCATTTAATACTGCCTACGGGGTATCAAAGTATAAGGCAGAACTTGAAGTTTTTCGTGGGCAAGAAGAAGGCCTGAGTACAGTTATAATAAATCCCTCGGTTATACTCGCGCCAGGCGACTGGGAAAAAAGCAGTGCCAAACTTTTTAAGTATGCCTGGAAAGAGCGCCCGTTTTACACGGATGGCTCACTGAATTATGTTGATGTTCGTGATGCAGCATCCATTATCTATCAACTCTATTTTTCAACCATTGAAAGCGAGCGCTTCATTGCCAGTGGCGGAACAACCACCATTAAAGCATTCTTCGATAAACTTTGCGGGTTATTGCAAAAAAAGGCACCGGGAATCAAGCTTTCAAAACGAACCCTTCAGGTAGTGGCCCGATTGGAATTATGGCGATCGTATGTAACAGGTTCTGCCCCGCTGATCACCCAGGAAACCGCACGATTAGCCGATACTTTTTTTAGCTACAACAATAAAAAAGTGATAAATAAGCTCGGATTCCAGTTTCAAACGATTGACAAAACCCTGCACTGGTGCGCGGAATTTTATAGAAAACAAACGGAATTAAAAAATTAAAATTGGTGGTAGCTTTGAGCTGATTTTTTTTCTACCTTAGAAAAACCCATTAAGCACATGGCGAAAGAATTCCGCAAACGAGAGGATGAAGGCAATGAGCTGATCAGACGTTTTGAAGACCACCTACGAAAAAAGAAAACCGAATTTTTTGATCTGGATGCTTACGAAGAAATTATCGACTTCTACATGCTGCGTTCCAAGCATCAAAAAGCATTAAGTGCCGTTAACCTCGCCATCGACCAATACCCTTACTCCATTGAACTGATCGTAATAAAGGCACAAGTGCTGTCGCACCTGGAGGAGTACGATGAAGCCCTGGAACTGCTCGACTATGCCGAAAATCTTCAGCCAAACGATTCAGAGATTTTATTTACAAAAGGTTCCATCTTTTCGGTACGCGCGAAATACACTGAGGCTATCGATTGTTATGAACGTGCCCTGAACTTTACCGATGACAAAGATGAAGTTTATTATAACATTGGCCTGGCATGGCAAAATTTAGAGAAGTTTGAACAGGCTATTGAAGCCTATAAAAACGCGATTGAATACAACCTCGGCCATGAAGGCGCGCTTTATGAGCTGGCTTATTGCCTGGATGTGACCGGGCAGTTAGAAAGCAGCGTATCGTACTACAAAAAATTTATTGATGAAGACCCATACTCAGCAGCCGCCTGGTATAATTTAGGAATCGTATACAACAAACTGGGAATGTTTAACGATGCACTAAACGCATACGATTATGCTATTACCGTTGATGATACGTTTGCTTCCGCTTTCTTCAACATGGGCAACACGTACATGAACACTGGCGAATTCACCAAAGCACTGGAATCTTTCAAAAAAACAGTTGAACTGGAAGGCCCCAGCGCTGAAGTGTATTGTTCCATTGGCGCAGCCTATGAAAGCCTTGAGCAATATGATCTTGGCTTAAAATATTTTCAAAAAGCAACCAAGCTCGACAATATGTACGATGAAGCATGGTTTGGAGCGGGTGCCTGTCTTGAAAAACAGGAGAAGTGGTACCAGGCACTTCACTTCTACAACAAAGCACTGAAACTTCACGTTGAAAACCCGGAATACTGGAAAGCCATTGCCCATGCAGAGTTTAAAGTTGGCAACATCGTATCCAGTTTAGATGCATACGAAGAATCAAGCAAGCTTGATCCGCAAGACAAAGAAATCTGGTTGAACTGGTCGTTTATTTATTACGAACAAGGCGATTACGAGAAAGCCATTGAAGTATTGGCCAGGGGATTTGACGAGATTGCTGCCGATGCCGAATTGTTTTACCGGATGACCGTTTACATGATAGAGGCCGGCCATTTTAAGGAAGCCTTCAATTATTTAGAAAATGCATTAATTTTGGACTTTGATGCACACGCCTCCCTGTACGAGTTTTTCCCCCAACTCGAAACCCAAAAGGCGTTGTTCAAAATTATAGAGCAGTTTAGAAAAGAAAACAAGTAACCAAAAATTTTGCAACCCCACTTCCACCTATCAATTGGAAGGATTTATGTTTTAACCAATTGTTTATTTAATGAACTATGAATTAAAAAATTTGCCTGAGCGTACCAAAAAGCCCAGGCAATATGGCTTTACAATGGCCATGGATAAAGGACTGAGCATTCGTGAAGCCGAAGATTTTGTAAGCACTTGCGTTGATCACGTTGATATTGTAAAACTGGGTTGGGCCACTTCGTTTGTTACACCAAACCTGAAAGAAAAACTAAAGGTTTACAAAGATGCGGGAATCCCTACTTATTTTGGGGGCACTCTTTTTGAAGCGTTTATCATTCGCGATCAATTTGATGATTACCGCAAAGTGTTAGATAAATACGACATGGCCTTTGCTGAAGTATCCGATGGTTCAATTGATTTGGACCACGATAAAAAGTGTGACTACATCAGCAAGCTATCCGAGCAAGTTACCGTGCTTTCAGAGGTGGGCTCAAAAGATGCCGATAAGATTATTCCACCTTACATGTGGATTGACCTGATGCAAAAAGAATTGGATGCAGGTGCGTGGAAAGTTATTGGTGAAGCCCGTGAAAGTGGTAACGTTGGCCTGTTCCGCTCTAGCGGTGAGGTGCGTTCGGGTTTGGTTCAGGAAATTCTTACAAAAATTCCTTTTGAAAAAATAATTTGGGAAGCTCCGCAGAAAGCACAGCAAGTTTGGTTCATTAAACTTTTAGGCGCAAATGTAAACCTGGGCAACATTGCCCCAAACGAAGTCATCCCGCTGGAAACCATCCGGCTTGGCTTACGGGGTGATACATTTTTGCATTTCTTAGGCATTGAACGAAAGGTAGACAAGAAAACTCCCCCGTTTTACGTAGACTAATCTTGAGGCGACCTAAAGATTATATACTGCTTTATTTAAAAGGGTTAGCCATGGGCGGTGCCGATGTCATACCCGGTGTGTCAGGTGGGACCATTGCTTTCATAACCGGCATTTATGAGGAGCTATTAAGCTCCATTCGCTCGGTTGATGTTGAGGCATTCACCCTGTTGCGCACATTCCGGTTCGCAGATTTCTGGAAAAAAATAAACGGCACATTTCTTATTGTGTTGTTTGCCGGTATTTTAACAAGCCTGCTATCATTGGCTAAACTTATGCATTGGCTGCTGGCCAATTACCCCATTCAGGTGTGGTCATTTTTCTTTGGGCTTATACTTATTTCCTCTCCCCTCATTCTGCGTGAAATAAAAAAATGGCATGGTGGAATCATTTTTACTTTTATTTCGGGCATTGCGATAGCGTATACCATAACCATCCTTTCGCCTGCGCAAACACCCGATGATTTATGGTTCATTTTTATTGCAGGGGCTTTGGCAATTTGCGCCATGATCCTTCCGGGAATATCAGGTGCATTTATCCTTTTGCTGTTAAGCAAATATGAGTACATGATACAAGCCATCACAAAAATAAATATACCTGTAATTTTAGTGTTTGCTGTTGGTTGTGTATTAGGGCTGATCAGTTTCTCACGTTTACTAACATGGATACTGACGCATCATCGAAATCTTGCCCTGGCTCTATTGGGTGGCTTTATGCTAGGCTCGCTAAACAAAGTATGGCCGTGGAAAGAGGTTACTGCCTTTAGGTTAGACAGTGCCGGAAAGCAAGTTCCGGCATTTGACAAAAGTGTATTACCTTGGGACTTTCTTGCAAAAACCGGAAACGACCCTCAGATTATCCAGGCTATTGTAATGATGGCACTTGGAGTTTTTATAGTAGTATTGATTGAAAAGATTGCTGTCAGACTAAAAACAAAAATCTAAATGGAAAAAATCTATGGGCTTATTGGCGCTACCGTTAGCCACTCCTTCTCCAAATCCTATTTCGATGAAAAATTCTTTCGCGATGGCCTTCGCGATTATCATTACGAACTATTTCCGCTGGAAAAAATACAGGAAATTGAAATGCTGCTGGCCAATACAAAAGGATTAAGCGGACTAAACGTAACGTTGCCCTACAAAGAACAAATACTTCAATACCTTGATGAAGTTGACCCGGCCGCCAAAGAGATCGGGGCCGTAAATGTTGTAAAGGTTGAAAACGGCAAGCTGAAAGGATATAATACCGATTCGGTTGCATTTTTAGAAACCCTTGAAAAATGGCTTCCGAAAAACAAAACAATAAAAGCCCTGGTGTTAGGCTCCGGTGGCTCATCAAAAGCCGTACGTCAGGCACTGACTAAGCTAAACATCGAATTCAACGTTGTTTCACGCGCTAAAGGGAAGGGTAACCTTACCTACGATGAACTGAAAACAAATAGCAACCTTGTAAAAGAATCGTTGCTTGTTATCAACACAACCCCGCTGGGCATGTATCCGCAAACGGAATTGTACCCGCCCATTCCCTATGAATGCCTGACCAAAAACCACTACGTGTACGACTTGATATACAACCCGGCACGTACCATGTTTTTGCAAAAAGCCGAAATGCGCGGGGCAACCATTAAAAATGGTTTGGAAATGTTACATGTACAGGCCGAAAAATCGTGGCAGATCTGGAATAACTAACCGTTATTTGTTGTTGGCTTGTTGTTCAGCCTTATATTTTTTCGAGCAACTAACAACGAATAACCAACAACAACATTGGACTTTATCCTCACCAGCGATTACGTTCCCACAGGCGACCAGCCCAAGGCTATACAACAATTAGTCGAAGGCCTTCAACGGGGCGAATTACATCAAACCTTACTGGGGGTTACCGGATCGGGAAAAACATTTACCATGGCCAATGTGGTGGCCCAGGTGCAAAAGCCTACGTTGGTACTGAGCCACAATAAAACCCTGGCCGCCCAACTTTATGGCGAATTCAAAAATTTCTTTCCCGATAATGCCGTAGAGTACTTTATTTCCTATTACGATTACTACCAGCCCGAAGCCTACATTCCCTCCTCCAATCTCTACATTGAAAAAGATTTGTCGATCAATGAAGAAATTGAAAAGCTAAGATTAAGTGCAACCTCTTCCTTACTTACCGGCAGAAGAGACGTGCTCGTAGTGGCTTCGGTTTCGTGCATTTATGGTATCGGCAACCCGGATGAGTTTGGGAAAAATGTTATTAAGCTGAAAGTAAACGAAACCATCGCACGCAATCGCTTGCTGTTTGCCTTGGTGGATATTTTATATCATCGAACAGAAGCCGATTTTAAGCGCGGCACCTTTCGGGTGAAAGGTGATACAGTAGATATTTTCCTGGCGTATGCCGACTATGCCATCCGAATTTACTTTTGGGGCGATGAAATCGAATCCATTCAACGGATTGATCCCGTTACCGGAAAGAAAATTTCAGATGAGAAAATTGTAACCATCTTTCCGGCCAATCTCTTCGTAACCGGAAAAGATTCCCTGCAACAAGCCATTCGCGAAATTCAGGATGACATGGTTATACAGGTGGAAATGTTTGAATCAGAGAAACGTCACCTCGAAGCTAAACGATTAAAAGAGCGCACTGAGTTTGATCTTGAAATGTTACGCGAGCTCGGGTATTGTTCAGGGGTTGAAAACTACTCGCGCTACTTCGATCGCAGAAAACCCGGGGCACGGCCCTTTTGTTTGCTGGATTACTTCCCGGACGATTACCTTATTATTATTGATGAAAGTCACGTTACCGTACCGCAAATACGCGCCATGTGGGGGGGTGACCGGTCAAGAAAAGTGAATCTGGTAGACTATGGCTTTCGGTTACCCTCAGCATTAGACAATCGCCCGCTTACCTTCAACGAGTTTGAGTCAATAGTAAACCAGGTGATTTACGTAAGTGCCACCCCTGCCGAATATGAATTACGGAAATCAGAGGGCGTTGTTGTAGAGCAACTCATTCGACCAACAGGCCTGCTCGATCCGGAAATTGACATCAGGCCAAGCCGTAACCAGATTGATGACCTCTTTGAAGAAATCGATGAGCGGGTAAAAAGCCGTGAGCGGGTACTTGTTACCACACTTACAAAACGCATGGCAGAAGAACTGACCAAATTTATGGAGCGTGCTGCCATTAAATGCCGCTACATCCATTCTGAGGTTGATACACTGGAACGGGTAGGGATTTTACGCGAACTAAGGCTCGGTGTTTTTGATGTATTGGTAGGCGTCAACCTTTTAAGAGAAGGCCTTGACTTACCGGAAGTTTCTCTTGTAGCCATTTTGGATGCTGACAAAGAAGGTTTCCTGCGCAACCAACGTTCGCTGGTACAAACCATCGGCCGGGCAGCCCGAAACGTAAATGGTCGGGTAATTATGTATGCCGATACCGTTACGGAATCGATGCAACAAGCCATTGATGAAACTAATCGCAGAAGAAAAATTCAGGCCGATTATAATAAAGCTAATGGCATTGTTCCTACCACCATCATCCGCTCGAAAGAATCCATTCTAAACCAGACCAAAGTTGCTGATTCGAAAAGGTCGACTAAAAAATACTATGTTGAAAATGAAGAGGTGAGTTTGGCAGCCGATCCGGTAGCGGCTTACTTAAGTAAAGATGAGTTGGTTAAAATGGCTGATCGAACACGCAAAGCCATGGAAAAGGCTGCCAAAGAACTGGAGTTTATGGAAGCCGCCCGCTTGCGTGACGAATACCTCGCCCTGCAAAAACTGATTGACGATAAAAAGTGATTGGGATAGTTATATTTGAAAAATTTTAATCGATGATGAAGCGTATATTTTTTCTTTTCCTTATTGGTCTTTCTGGTTCACTCTATGCACAAAGTTCACAGGATTTTATGATCGGTGGCGGACTCGACTTTCTAAAAACCGATAACCAGGACCTATTTAAAAAGGCCCAAATTGG
The DNA here is from genome assembly GCA_025808415.1 of Cyclobacteriaceae bacterium. Lineage (NCBI taxonomy): Bacteria > Pseudomonadati > Bacteroidota > Cytophagia > Cytophagales > Cyclobacteriaceae > Cyclobacteriaceae bacterium. The sequence continues at coordinate 915,884 of CP075525.1, read as the reverse complement.
TTTTGAGGCCAACTACTTCGTTATCCGGAAATTTACCGTTACAGCCGGGGTTGAGTTATGGACAGACCGGGAATCAAGTTTTGTATTTGGTTCACGCTGGTACCTGGCAGATAAATTCTTTACGCGCTTTCGTGGATTAATAGGCCAAAACGACTTCTCCATCGGGGCCGGTGGCGCACTACCCTTTCAAAAAAACTGGCGCTTTGAACTGATTGGGGATTTCTATTTTAAAGGTGAGTTTGCCGTACGCACAGGAGTAGCCTACGTATTTTAAACCATATCGTGGAACTTAACTCTTAGTCTCAGAATTTATACCGTAAAGCTAAGCCAGGGGTGTTCGATGCAGGCACTACAATCAATTCATTGTAACGATCTATCCCCTTGCGCAGTTGGTGATGGGCAAAAAGATCAAGGGTGATATCCAACCCAAACGCAGCCACCAGGAGCGATAAAAAAGTATTGGGATTAAAGCTTGTCCCTGATGAATAGGTACCACTAAGGATATAGATTAACGGGGCAAAAGCAAGAAGCCCCCCGACATCGCTAAGCCGGGTAAAGTTTTTATAACGCCTGTTTATTTCTTCATCGTTAAGGCTCTGCAACGGTACCTGCAGGGCAAAAGGTGTTCGCACACGGTTCATATCATAATAGTACCTGAGGCCTTGCTTATAGATGGGCTTAAGTTCAACTGTTTTTAACCGCTGCGCATAGAGTGACGAACAGGCTAAAACCAGCATGCAGGTAAAAATTCGGGCATTCATAGTAATAGGTTTAAAATCTAACTGCCTTTAAATAAAAAATTCCCGATTTGTCAATCGGGAATTTAAAATACCAAGTAAAATCCAATTATAAAACCAAAACCTACAAGATCTTGAAAACCCCTGAGGTTTACTTGGTAGCTGCAAATCTTTTTGCCACTTCAGTCCATGAAACTACGTTCCACCAGGCAGCGATATAATCAGGCCTGCGGTTTTGGTAATTCAGATAATAGGCATGCTCCCACACATCGCAACCAAGAATAGGGGTGCCTTTTACCTCGGCTACATCCATTAAGGGATTGTCTTGATTTGGTGTTGATGTGATTTGCAGTTTACCTGTGCCATCCACAATCAACCAGGCCCAGCCCGAACCAAAACGTCCGGCACCAGCCGCAGCAAATTTGGTTTTAAATTCATCAAAATTTCCAAACGCAGCGTTTATAGCATCGGCCAACGCTCCTGTTGGTGCGCCTCCTGCATTCGGGCTCATAATCGTCCAGAACAAGCTGTGATTATAATGACCACCACCATTGTTGCGAACAGCCATCGGGTACTTTGAAATATTTTTACAGATTTCTTCAATGCTCAAATTTTCTTCCGGCTTACCGGCCACAGCATTGTTGAGGTTGGTTACATAGGCATTGTGATGCTTGCCGTGGTGTATTTCCATGGTGCGCGCATCAATGTGGGGTTCAAGGGCATTAAAAGCATACGGCAAATTGGGCAATGTAAACGGCATATTTAAAATGGTTTAATTGTTAAACATGTAAAGATGTCAAATATACAACTCAAACAACGGGGGATGAAATACTGTTCAGGAGAATTTTAATAGCCGCAAGCTGCTAGTTTCTAGCCAATAGCTTAGGGCTAACAGCTCGCGACTCGAGGCTATTCTACTCTCTAATTCTCTTGAAAAATTTATCAATTAGTTCCTTCGCCTCAACAGCAAACACCCCGCTAACCACTTCTGTTTTAGGATGTAGCACCTGTTGCCTAATCAGGCTATACCCACGTTGAACATCAGATGCCCCGTACACCAATTTACCAAGCTGTACCCAGGCTAATGCGCCTCCACACATCACACAAGGTTCAAGTGTAACATACAGTGTACATTCATTCAGGTATTTTGATCCGAGGTAGTTTGCAGCAGCTGTTGTCGCCAGCATTTCGGCATGGGCCGTAGCATCGGTAAGTTTTTCGGTTTGGTTATGTGCACGTGCAATAATCCTGTTTTTAGCAACCACTACTGCACCTACGGGCACCTCATCTATCGCCAGGGCTTTTTGTGCCTCCTTTAAGGCTTCGTGCATAAAATACTCATCGGTGTAAAGTTCCATCAGAACTATTTCATTTTTACACTGGTCATTATTTTCCTGGCTGTATCTTGCCACTCCAATCGCAATCTGCGCGGACAATTAAAAGAAAACACCAATGTACGGCCGGGTTCTATCCGATATTGAATGTAAGTATAATTTAAAACAGGATCGCGTTGTGATAATTCGCGCGGGTTTCCCTTTACGCGTGATTCAAACTCAAAGTATATGAACTGTTTTCCATGCACTTCATGAATGCCTTCAGAAATAAACTCAACATTATCAAACAAATTGGCAAGGCCTGCTTTAAAAAACTTTTGCGCCAGTTCAACATTTTGGTCTGGCCATTGCGTGGCCGATATATTCACACTGAAATCCACCAGGCGGTCTTCGTTGGTGTAAGCAGCAATAGGCTTTCGTACCGAGGGATAGCGTTGACCGAAATCCAGGTCGTCCATGGGCCGGAAAGTACGGGGCAATAATACCGTCATATCAGTTGATATTTTTGTGCGTACCAGCTTTACCGATGCCTCGAAAGAACCTGACCCGATAAACGCCAAAACCATTAAAACCAATCGCATACTTATATTTTTAGTCTTTCATGCCCTGATAAAAAGTATTGCTAAATTCGCCCCCCAAAGCTCTCGTATTAGAAAGCTTACGACTGGCAAACTGAACTACAAACGTCTTAACCGACAATTATTGCGCAATATTAAGTAAAAACACGCATGCTACGGACACATACCTGCGGTGAACTCCGCCTTTCGCACGTTAATCAAACCGTTACACTAACCGGATGGGTACAACGCCTGCGCGACAAGGGCAGCTTGTTGTGGATTGACCTACGCGACCGGTATGGGATTACTCAGCTGATACTGGAAGAAGGATCAACTGATGCTACGTTGATGGCTGCCGCTAAAAACCTGGGCCGTGAATTTGTTATAAAAGCTACCGGTGTGGTGAAGGAAAGGATGTCCAAAAACGATAAGATGTCCACCGGGGAAATTGAAATAAAAGTTACTGAGCTGATTGTTTTGAATGCTGCCAAAACACCGCCCTTCACCATTGAAGATGAAACCGATGGTGGCGATGAGTTGAGGATGAAATATCGTTACCTCGATTTGCGCAGAACGCCCGTACGGGAAAGTTTATTGCTCCGTCATAAAATGGCGCAACAAACCCGCATTTATCTGGACAGTCTGAATTTTACTGAAGTAGAAACCCCTGTACTGATCAAGTCAACCCCCGAAGGAGCACGTGACTTTGTAGTGCCTTCACGGGTTCATCATGGCGAGTTTTATGCCTTGCCCCAATCGCCACAAACCTTCAAGCAACTTTTAATGGTATCCGGCTTCGACCGATACTACCAAATTGTAAAATGCTTTCGCGATGAAGACTTGCGTGCCGATCGCCAGCCTGAGTTTACACAAATAGACTGTGAGATGGCGTTTATTACGCAGGAAGATATTTTAAACACGTTTGAAGGATTGGTGCGTCACTTGTTTAAATCGGTTAAAGGAATTGAACTGCCGGAAGTTCCACGCATGCGCTATGATGATGCCATGAAATACTACGGCTCTGATAAGCCTGATATTCGCTTTGACATGAAGTTTGTTAACCTTAAAGAGCTGGGGGGTGCTGATCTTACTTCAGGAAAAAACTTTCAGGTTTTCGATAATGCAGAATTAGTTGTTGGCATTTGTGCCAAAGGCTGCGCGGAATACACCCGCAAACAATTGGATGAATTAACGGAGTTTGTTAAACGTCCGCAGATTGGCGCCAAAGGCTTGGTTTACGTTCAATGCAAAGCCGATGGTACCTTCAAATCATCGGTAGATAAATTTTACACGACAGATGATTTAAAGAAATGGGGTGAAGCATTTAATGCCCAGCCCGGAGATTTACTGCTCATCATGGCTGGCGAAACGGATTCCACACGAAAGCAACTGAATGAACTTCGTTTGCTGATGGGAGAAAAGTTAGGCCTCCGCGATAAAAATAAGTTTGCTGCATTGTGGGTTCTTGATTTTCCATTACTGGAATGGAATGAAGAAACCACACGCTACCACGCCATGCACCATCCGTTTACGTCACCAAAGCCTGAAGATATTCCGCTACTGGAAACCGATCCCGGTAAGGTGCGCGCCAACGCTTACGATATGGTGTTGAACGGAAGTGAAATTGGTGGTGGATCGATTCGTATTCACGATCGGGCTACGCAGCAAATGATGTTCAACCATTTAGGCTTTACCGAAGAAGAAGCGAAAAAACAATTCGGCTTTTTGATGGAAGCATTTGAATATGGTGCGCCTCCTCATGGGGGTATTGCCTTTGGTTTCGACAGGTTATGTGCGTTGTTTGGCGGCTCAGATTCTATTCGCGATTATATTGCGTTCCCCAAAAACAATGCTGGTCGTGATATGATGATTGATACGCCATCCACGATTTCAGAAGAGCAACTTAAAGAGCTTGGGATTCAGGTAAGAGATTAAAAGTTCGTATCCTTAATAAGGAGCCGAAAAGCTTTAGCATTACCTCACACTTTCGCCTCATTGTGAGGAACCGCACTGATTGAACGAATGCATGACCTAGCAATTCCCAAGATGTTCGTAAGGCGGGCTTAACATTGTTTATCTTTATACAACTTTTAAGTCAATTGAAATGGTGACAGTCTTAGGCATTCCATTAGACGAAAATTCATCCTTCCTCGAAGGCGCCAAAACTGCACCGGAGGCTATTCGTAAAGCCTTTCACTCACCTTCTACCAACTATTGCACAGAAGATGGGATTGATCTGAGTCAGGATAAACGATGGAAAGATGCCGGTGACCTGATGCTATCACCAATGCCCGCTGCCATTGCTGAAATTGAACTGGCCGTAAAAACACAACTTGAAGCAAAACATAAAATTTTGTGCCTTGGTGGTGATCACTCCATCACATACCCCATTGTTAAAGCAGTTACAAGCCAACATAAAAATCTGAACATCCTGCACATCGATGCTCACGCAGATTTGTACGATGACTTCGAAGGAAATGCCTATTCGCATGCCAGCCCGTTTGCGCGCATTATGGAAAGCGGATTGGCAAAACGGTTGGTACAAGTGGGTATTCGCACATTAAATCCGCATCAGCGAGAACAAGCCAAAAAGTTTAATGTTGAACAAGTGGAGATGAAAGACTGGAGCGATAGCATGCGCTTTTCGTTTGATGGCCCACTCTACATATCACTTGACCTGGATGCACTTGATCCATCCTTTGTTCCGGGTGTATCGCATTACGAACCGGGAGGCTTCACCACACGACAACTAATCAATTTACTTAATCATCTAAAGGCTGACATTGTTGGGGCCGATATTGTTGAGCTCAACCCAACGCGTGATGTCAATAACATGACTGCCATGGTAGCCGCAAAATTCCTTAAAGAATTATTGGCTAAACTTATTTCGTGATGGCCGAAAAAGATTATTTCTCGGGACACGCCCAGCTCTATGCTAAATTCAGGCCTACCTATCCCGATGAACTCTACCGATTCATTTTCGGCCATTTGAAATCCTTTGATTCCGCCTGGGATTGTGCTACCGGCAACGGACAAGTTGCGCGGGTACTGTCTACACAGTTTGATAAGGTTTATGCTACAGATATCAGCCAGCAACAATTGGATCAGGCCGAACAGAATAATAACATTCTATACTCCCTGCAGCCGGCTGAGAAAACAACGCTCCCCGACAAGAGCGTTGACCTGATCACCGTGGCACAGGCTCTTCATTGGATAAACACAACCGGGTTCTATAAAGAAGTGAAACGCATCGCTAAAGCCAATGCCTGGCTGGCCGTTTGGGGTTACGCCAACTGTACCATTAATCCGGTTATCGATCAATATTTCCAGAAATTCTACAACCAAACGGTAGGGGCGTATTGGGATGAGGCGCGTAAACTGGTAGAGGACGAATACAGAAGCCTTTCCTTTCCCTTTGAAGAAATTATCACACCAAAGTTTTTTATTCGGGTAGAATGGACAGCAGAACAATTTGCAGGCTATCTAACTTCGTGGTCGGCAACACAAAAATTTATTAAAGAAAATGGCTTCAACCCTGTTTCGGAAATCCTGCATGAAATTGCTCCTCATTGGGGGAGTAACAAACCAGTAACTTTTCCCCTATTTTTAAGGATGGGAAAAATCCACGCATCATGAAATACATGTTTCTTGTTTTTTGCCTTTTTTGTATCAGGAATTCTTAAAGGCACGAGCTTTGAGTTGCGAGTTACGAGTCAAAGGATTATTTCAAACCGGAAGCTCGAAACTCAAAGCTCTAACTATTTCACATTCCCATCATCACAAACGCACCCCAATAGTAAGGGTCTTTGTATTTAGTCATAAGTTGGAGTTGAGCTTGTTTAAAAGCACGTTGCTTATTGCCCAACTTGAGCCAGTTGGTATAAAAGTTTGTCATCAGTTGTTGCGTGGCTGCATCATCCACTTTCCATAAGCTCATAATCATGGCATCGGCACCGGCCACTAAAAAGGCCCGCTGCAAACCATAAACCCCCTCACCCGATTTAACATCACCAAGCCCTGTTTCACAAGCGCTGAGCACAACCAGGTCAGTACCCTCCAGGTTCAGGTTCATGGCTTCATAAGCGGTAAGCACACCATTATCGTTGCTGGAGATATCGGTGCCACCTCCGCTAATAGACTTGCCGGCTCCTGCCAGAATCAATCCGGAACGCAGCAGCGGATTATTGGTGGCATTTTCTGCATTCACCCCAAACACGGAGCCCCCAGTACCTTCAACATCTTTCAAAAAATAACCATGTGTGGCAATGTGTACCAGTGCAGGACCTTTAATCGCTTTTACATTGGCTTCAGTAGCCTGCTTTTCCATGAACTGGCTAATCTGGTAGCCTGATGCTTTTAGCAATTTGGCCACGCCATCCACTTCGGTTTTAGTGCCCGGCAAAGATGAAATTTCACTGGTAGCATAATCAGGAAAACCCAGAAGGAAAGCACTCTTCCTTGGGGCGCCCGGTTTTTTTGCTTTCAGTGCAATTAAATCTTTTGAATTACCAATAATCACAAGGTCGTAACGATTCAACACAAAATCACCATCAGGTTTTTTCAACGTATTCATGTTAAGCTGATTGTACACACCATCGGGCGATATATAAATCATTTTCCGGTTACCCAGTTCCGGTTCAATTCTGCTCCAATACTGATCGTAAGAGTATCCATCCGCTATTTTTTCATGAATGGCGTTGCGATAGAATTTTGCGTAGCGTGTTTCCAAATGATTACCGTTTTCAAGCACCACTATGCGAGGCATGTCCAAACCCTTTTTCAGTACCAGGGCTACATAGCGAACGTCATCAGTAAAATCCTGCTTGAACCCACGCACACGTACAATATCAACAACTGCTTCTGTATCGGTTAATAATCCAAGAACTTGCTTGTAGCTGATCTTTTGCGATGAATACCCAGCCGAGAAATCCGTTGACCGCTCGGACAAGGAACGTTCCATCGCGTTGGCTTTGCGTTCCATATCGGCCAGGTCAATCTTTTGTTCTTTCAACTCTTCTTTTGAATAGGCATACAAGCGAGCTAGTTGTTCCTTCTGATCAAGCCAGTGTAAATAATCTTGTTTCAGTTTTTCGTCATTGCCTTTCAGGATAGCCTCCTTCACTTTGTTTGTAGAGTTCAGCAAAATGGCTTTGGTGGCAATGTGGTAATCATAAAAATCCTGAACCACTTGCGCTTGCTCAATATGTGCTTCAATAGCAAAATTGAAGAAACGCTGAAAGCGTGGTGAGGTGATATCCCAATACTTTGTTTTCTCCGCTTCACTCATGGGCGGAAAGTATTGATTAATGAAGTCGATGGTTTTATCCATCACCTCACGATACATCATATAGGCTTTATCCAACCGTCCGGTTTTCCAATAAAGTATTGCCATGTCCTCCTGCGAGCGGGCATAATCAGGATGGCTTATGCCCAATGTGCTTTCGCGTACGCTTAATGCCTTGTTAAGCAACGTTTCGGCTTCTGCATTGCGCCCTTGCATGCGATAGAAATTGCCCAGATCGGCCGTTACTTTGGCGAAGGATGGATGGGCCTCCGTGAATTTTTTCTTGTAAACATCCGCTGAGGTTTTCAACATAGCTTCTACTTTGTCGGTTTTGCCCATCTGGATATACAGGATACCCAATTGGTTGAGCAGGTTGGCATATTCAGGATTTTTATTTTGCCCCCGGTTTTCAAAGATGGATTTTATGTTCAGGTAAACTTTTTCCGCATCATCATATTTTCCGGCTGCCTGATAAACGTTTGCAAGGTTCGAGAGGAACTGCCGGTTGGCAAACGACTTCTTGCCCTGAAGCGCTTTTTTTAAAGCTACTTCAGCTATCCTGCTGGCTTCGGTCATTACTTGAATTGCCTCATCAAACCGACCCATAGTTTGCAACAATACGGCTTTGTTGTTCATTAAAATGGCATACTGAAGACTTTGATCACCAAACCTTTTTTTGCCAAGCTCCATGGCCGTATTAAAAGTCTTTTCCGCATCATTATACCGGCCAAGCTGCTGTTGTAATTTTGCCCGACTGTTCAGGTTGGCAATATACCCGGCACTGTTAATGCCCTTTATATTTTCGGCCGAGCCAACTGACCATTCAATAAACTCCTCAGCTTGTTGAAATTTTGACTGTGCGAGATACACCAACGCCATAGTAGAAATACAACGCAGGTAAATCACTTCACCGGTAAGGTTGTTAGTCTCCATAAAAGTTTTTGCGTTCTCAAATTCTGCCTCAGCCAGCGAAAACATACGCAAACCTGCATAATACGAGATGGCGCGCTCAAGAATATCACGCGCCTGATCGATTTTTGTTTTAGTTGTTTCGTCCTTTAGGGAATAAAATCCACGCGACCATCCTTCACCTTTCTGCTCTACGTCAAGAAACCCGGAGTTTTCATTCACTGAAATGGCAAACTGAAAGTCAACTGAATCTAGTTTGGCTTTCGATTCGGCACCCGCATCGCCCAATGCTTTTGTTAACCAATCCTGGGCATTTGAGGCTGCCGAAAAGAATATAAGTGCAGTTAAAATTGCGATACGCATGGTTGTAAAAATGGAGAGTTGTTTTATAACCTCTAAATTACTTCGTTTACGAAATTATTCCACGATAAGTTCATGAAATTAACCCGGTCACAGGCAGAAGCAATCGTTCAGGTATTAAAAGAAGTATTTGTGCATAACAAGTATGCTGACAAAGCCCTGGAAAAGGTTTTTAAAACCTCAAAACCCACCGAAAAAGACCGTGCTCTTATCGCTGAAACCAGCTACGATATTGTCCGCTATTATCGCTTGCTTACAACCATCAGCCAAAGCGATGGCTTATGGAAAATACTAGGCACATGGGCCATTCTTCATCATTACGAATTAAGCGCCTGGAAAGAATTCGGATCGCTACACGCCAAAGAAATCCACCAGCGATTTGAAGCTGTGAAAACCGAACGAAAAATCCGGGAATCGGTACCCGACTGGTTGGACGTACTGGGTGAAACTGAGTTGGGCAGCACCTGGGATGAACTGCTACCTGAATTAAACCGCATACCACCAATTTCCATCCGGGTTAACACCCTTAAAATCTCTGTAACCGATTTAATGGTAAAATTGAATGAAGAGGGAATCGAAACAGAACTGATTCCTGGATTTCCGGAAGGGCTCATGCTTCGCGAACGAAAAAATATTTTTCAGGCCAATGCTTTTCAAGAAGGCCTTTTTGAGGTACAGGATTTTGGTTCGCAACAGATTGTGTCTTTTCTGAACGTTGAGCCCGGCATGCGTGTAATTGATGCCTGTGCCGGCACCGGTGGAAAGTCGTTACAACTTGCCGCACATATGCAAAACAAAGGCAGGCTTATAACTATGGATGTGGCCGGGTGGAAACTGGAAGAATTTAAAAAACGCGCCCGCAGGGCCGGTGTTCATAACTTTGATATCCGAACGATTGAAACAGCGAAAAGTATAAAGCGCTTTCATCAAACTGCTGATCGCCTATTGTTGGATGTACCCTGTTCCGGATTAGGTGTACTGAAACGAAACCCGGATGCCCGGTGGAAACTGAAGCCGGAATACATCACCAAAATCATCAACACCCAAAAGGACATTCTTCAAAACTATTCTTTAATGCTTAAGCCGGGTGGCGTATTGGTCTATTCAACCTGTAGCGTACTTCTCTCCGAGAACGAAAAACAAGTGCAGGGCTTTTTAGAAAAGAACCAAAAACAATTTGCTTTGGAAGAAGAAAAAATAATTAAGCCTTCCGGCTTAACCGATGGATTTTATATGGCACGGATAAGACGAACACAATAAGCTTTCAACAACAAACCACTTTTACCTAAAAGTATCGTTGTTTTTTATTGAAACGTGTCTAAAGCGCTTTGAAGTGAAGCAGGAATGGTGGCCATTTTCCTTTTTGCATAATCAAAACAAACAATACCGGTCTTGCCGAGGGCCACTTCCTTGCCGGTAACTTTATTGGAAATCCGGTAAAGCATGTCAAAGCCATACTTATGAAATTCCCGAACGGCTATTTCAATAATCAAGGTATCGCCAAAAAATGATTCGGTTTTGTAAACGATGGCAGCATCGGCAACAACCTGGCCTATTGAACCCTCAATCTTTACCTCACTTTCAAATCCGAGTGAGCGATAAAATAATGCACGAGCCTCCTGCATCAGGGTAAGGATGGAATCATTACCTACATGATTTCCGTAATTCAAATCTGAAACCCGGACGGGAAGTTCAACAGCAAAAACAAACTTTTTAGGCAAATCAATTTGTATACGCACCATACCCATTACAAATAACGAATAACTAACAACTATCTACTCTTGCTCCCTGCATACAATTCATATTCCAGCAACCGGCAATCCAGCTTGGCACTGTAAAATTCAATTCTTCTTTTTGCCTTTAATCCGATTTTCTTGGCAAGGTCAAGGTTGCCGGTAAAAATATACCCTCTATAGCCCTGACAATTCTTTTTCATAAAGTCACCAATGCGCTTGTAGGTCAGTTCCAATTCAGCCAATTCGCCCATGCGCTCACCATATTCAGGATTTAAGAATACTACACCGTTTCCATCGGGTATTGGTGTTTTCTCAAAATCACAAACCGAAAAAGTAATAAGCTCCTCCACCCCGGCCATCCGTGCATTTGTACGGGAAATATTTATAGCGTCCTCGCGGTTGTCGGTAGCATAAATAACCAGGCCGGGTACTTCCTTAACTTTATTCAATATCTTTTTTAATTCATTTTCATAAACTGTATCCTCATAACCCAACACATGCATGAAAGAATAATTTTTCCGGAACAGGCCTGGCCTGCGGTTGGTGGCCAATAAAGCAGCTTCAATGGCTACCGTACCCGAACCGCACATGGGGTTAATAAATGGGCTTCGCTTATCCCATTGGGTGGCCATTACCGTTGCGGTAGCGAGTGCCTCGAGCATAGGTGCCCTTCCGGGAATTTTGCGATAGCCATGCTTGGAAAGTGTTTGCCCCGAGGTATCTAAAAAAATTTCGGCATCATTATCCTTCCAATATAAATGGATAACCGTCTTGCCCAGATCGGGACCTGAGTCAGGACGCTTGCCGGTTTGTTTACGCATTCGGTCAACAATGGCATCTTTCACTTTTACATTAACAAACAATTCATTGTTTATGGTTGGGTTATTCACGTTGCTGGTTACTGTAAAATAACCCTCGCTATCAATAATGTTTTCCCATGGATAATTGACAAGGTTCGCATAAATCTTGTCGGCATCGCTGGCTTTGAATTCTTTTAATGAAAAGAGAACCTGGCTACCACAGCGCAAGTTCAGGTTAAGCTTGATGCAATCATTAAGGGTCCCTTGCAGTTCAACGCCTGTTTGAAAGGTGTGCTCTGGAAAAAACGAAAGCTCTTCTATTTCTTGTTGAAGGCAGGGCGCCAGGCGTTTGTTGCAGGTAATAATAATGCGCGAAGACCGGGTGAACGAAAGCATTGAAAATTAATCTTTTCGAAAGTTACAGGTTCAACGATCAATCACCACTACTTTTTTTCGCCTTCCCAGCACAAAGTTATCGTTGTTCAGAAACTGCATAAGCACGCCTGTTGTAACCAATAATGCTGAGGCAGTAATTACGCCTGTATTGGCCGAATAAGGTTCATCATTGATTACTGTTTCATTGAATAAATCGCCAAGAAAAAATACGGTACCTGCTGCAATAAACGTAGCGCCTATGGCCCTCGTACGAAAACCGGAGTTGTCGCGTTCGCTCAAATCAATTTTTTCAAGGCTGTAGATCAGTGTTGTGTCTCCGCCAATCCTAAAATAATCTTTAGTCAAGCCCCCGATAAGGCCTGCCGTAAAATGATCGCGGTCTTTGCGCTTAAAACGGATATAGTCTCCTTCGCAAAACGAAGTAATTACCTTATCGCCTTTAAGGATAACTAAACGGGGTTGGGCTGCTGCACTGAAGCAAGCCAGAAAACCAAGAAGAAGAATTACATTTTTACAATCCATCCAAACGGATCGGGCTTAAGGCCACGCTTTATACCTTCCAGTTCTGCGAACACTTTGTTTGAAAATGTACGTGATTCAATTGGTGGAAGATAGTAATCCTTTCCGTTGTAACCAATCAGTTCAAGATGGGCGATAGTGGCTGCTGTGCCCGCACCAAAGGCTTCTTTTAGCCTGCCTGCATCAATGGCTTCAATCAACTCGTTAACAGAAACCTTGCGCTCTTCAACTTTCATGCCCCAACTACGGGCCATTGTCAACACGCTGTCGCGTGTAATACCGGCTAAAATCGAATCGCTTAACGCAGGGGTAACCAAGGTATCGTCAATTACAAACATTACGTTCATCGTTCCCGACTCTTCAATGTACTCGTGCGTTTTTCCATCCGTCCATAAAAGTTGATGATAACCCTTTGCCTGTGCAAGCTTGGCCGGATAAATGGCCGCTCCGTAATTCCCTCCTGCCTTTGCATACCCTGTGCCGCCTTGTGCCGCACGGGTGTAATGGGTTTCAATGCGCACCTTAACAGGGGTTGAGTAATAAGATCCCACCGGGCAGAGAATGATCATGAAGGTGAAATTATCGGAAGGTTTTATACCAATATACTCATCGGCTGAAAACATAAACGGACGAATGTACAAAGAAGACCCTTCGGTATCCGGAATCCAGGCACGATCAAGGTCTATCAACGTGGCCAGGCTTTCCATAAACAGTTCTTCCGGAATGGAAGGCATGCAAATGCGCTCACCAGAAATATTCATTCGCTTCCAGTTATCCTGGGGGCGAAAAACCAACGCTTCGCCATCGGGCCCTTTGTAGGCTTTCATCCCTTCAAAAATTGCCTGGCCATAATGGAGGGCAGGCGTAGCCGGGCTTATAGGCATGTGTCCATAGGGTATGATCCTGAAGTTTGTCCACTCGCCATCTTTATAATCGGCCATGAACATATGATCGGTGTAAATTTTACCGAACGGGATGTTCCGAAAATCAACTTCACTTTTTCTTGACTTCTTTACCCGTTCAATGGCAATTTTCATTGTTTCGACCATGCTGTAAGGTTTTAGTTGGGTTGCAAGTTAAAAGATATTTACCAAGTAGGCTAACGAATGTTAGGTGAATTTGTTTTGAATTCTATAACGCACTGCCAGATTCTTTTAATTTTAAAAATCACTGAATCTTCTCCTTATGCGCCCTTTGTTAATCTTCTTTGGAATTTTCGCCTTTATCGGAACGATTTGCCTTTTCGCAGGTGTGTACGTTTTGTTCAACACCTTGGAAAAAAATTCCTCATGGGTTGAAATATTTACCAACGGCAGGGGAAGAAAAACATTGGTACCTATTGCTGATATTATTGTTGACGGTTCCTTTAAAGTGAATGGTAGAAGCCCTTATGTAATTGTGTGTCAGTACCAAGATGTAGTGTCCAACAAGGTTTACGAATTTAAAAGTGATTACATCTGGTATAATCCTGCCAAACTTTTAGAAGACAAAAAAGAGATGGACGTATATGTTGATCCAAATGATTTGACCCGTTACTATCTGGACACATCGTTTCTTCCAAAGAAAGCCTGATTTACATGCGGGGTTTCCAGGGTGTTTCTTCAGCATTTAACTCAGCAGACATTTTCCGTGAAAGCATAAAGAGGTAATCCGACAAGCGATTAAGGTATTGGATAACGAGGTAATTAATTTTCTCCACAGCATCCAGTGCAATCACCAGCCGTTCGGCTCTCCGGCAAACAGTTCGCGCAATATGACAAAACGAAACAGATGGATGTCCTCCAGGTAAAACAAAAGAACGCATGGGCGGCAGTTGTGCATCCATAACATCAATTTCCTTTTCCAGCAAGTGGATGTCCGCATCCGCAAGTGATGGTATTTTCACTTTTTCATTACCCGATTCGGTGGCTAATATGGAGCCTATGGTGAACAGCCTGTCCTGTATTTCAATTAAAATATCCTTTCGCTTATGATTTACGTCTTGATCGCGCAGTAAACCGATGTAGGAATTCAATTCATCCACTGTTCCGTAGGTATCAATGCGAAGATCAGATTTCAAAACGCGCTTGCCGCCAAATAGCGAAGTGCTGCCGGAATCACCGGTTTTGGTGTAGATTTTCATGTACGTGAAATAACATCTAAAGTTCAGTAATAAAAACCAAACTTTTTACAGGATACTAATGCGCTGCTTCCACAGGCTTGCCCCGGGTAATATGCTCGTTCTTCTTATCCCATTCAACCAAACCATCGCGCAGGCGGATAATGCGATGGGCATAATGGGCAATGTCGTCTTCGTGTGTAACCATAATGATCGTGTTGCCCTTATCATGCAACTCCTGGAAAAGGTTCATGATATCATATGATGTTTTTGAATCCAGGTTACCGGTGGGTTCATCGGCCAGGATGATGGAAGGATTGTTTACCAAAGCGCGTGCAATGGCCACACGTTGGCGCTGGCCACCCGAAAGTTCATTCGGTTTGTGGTGCCAGCGATCGCCCAAACCCACATTATCCAATGCTGCATGGGCCATTTCTTCACGATCGGATTTACTGTACCCTGCATAAATTAAAGGTAGTGCAACGTTTTCCAGCGCAGTGGCCCTTGGTAAAAGATTAAAGGTTTGAAACACAAACCCAATTTCTTTATTCCTTACCTCGGCCAGTTCATTTTCTGTCATGTCACTCACCAGTTGATTGTTGAGCATATAGGTACCGCCTGAAGGCGTATCCAGGCATCCGACAATATTCATCAAGGTTGATTTACCGGAACCTGATGGCCCCATAAAAGCAACATATTCTCCCTTATCAATGCTAATAGATACTGATTGAAGAGCCCTGACTTCGCTCGTACCCATTATATATGTTTTTGAGATATTATGCGTTTCAATGATTTTCATATTCCTTGCTGATGATTAAATAACAGTAAAAGTTCTAAGGTTGAAATGTTTAATCAAAACTACTTTTTTAGCACCAATCCTTTTGTAATAAGGTCCTAAACGGCTTTGAATACTGGCAAACGGCTATTGATTAGTGTTATCGAGCAGTTTAAAATTACACCAAAACAATAGAATTAATCCTGGAATTGTCATCAGAAATTAAGTCAGAAATATAAATATCTGACGAATCCTGACAGCAAACCGTCAGGATTGTCAGGATTAACCCTGACATTGAAAATGAAGGAAGACTTACTTTTAGAAGCAACTTTCAACTGCTTCATTTTCAATGTCAGCACCTTGTGCAAAAAAGTCTAAGGCTTTTTTGGGTTAATTCTTTGAAACAGACGCTGGTTCCTGAACAAATGTTACTATCTCCTGAATCACCCGGTTATCTTTTAAAATACGGGTATGGCCCAATCCCCTGGTTTGCAGAAGCCGGGCCGAAGGGTGAAGTCTTATAAGCTCAAGCGGATGCTCTAAAGAAACCTCTTTATCGTCTTCATCATGCACCAGCAAAATTTCTACCGGTTGATCGATTTCCTTAATGATGTGCGAAGCAGTAAACGAATCAAAAGGCTTACCGTATTTCTGTTGAACAAATTTCTTGAAAAACATTTTTGTCTTTTCACTGCCCCCAATAGCCTTTAAATAGGTATCGATAATTTTATCGCCAATGGTTGGGCTGGCAATATTAATTATCTTCTTTACAGGAAGGCCATTCTTTGCGGCAAACAATACAGCACCACCACCAAATGAATGCGCTATGATGGCTTCGGGTTCATCGATTTTTTCATAAACCTTCTTCAGTGTCTCTTCAAATTCAACAATGGTAGTTCGCTTACCTTCCGATTGGCCATGGGCAGGGCCATCAAAACCAACAACCTGGTAACCTGCTTTTATGAATGGCTTTACAAATCGTCTGAACTGTGTTGCTCTGCCGGCCCACCCGTGCACAACCAATATGGTTTTCTCCGATTTTCCCCACCGGTAACACTGGATTTTTTTGCCGGCTGCGGTTACACAGAACTTCTCACCAAATGTTTCTGCTTTTCGTTCCTTCTCCGTGGCCTTATACCGTAAGGGTGTGAAGAATAGTGTCGTAAAAAAACGATATGCCAACGAGGGAAATATGGCTTCAACTTTAGGGTAGCCCCATCGGATTAATTTTAACAATGAAGGGGTTTTATCTTTCTTTTTGCTCATGCTTTTTCCAATCTCACCAAAACACAAGGTACGCCCTAGGATCAAAATTGTTTTTAAAGCTTTAAACTAATTGCGGCCTTTGAACCAAAAAGCCATATAATGACTGAATGTCAGCACTTTAGTTAAAAAAATCCCTTGAATTAAAGATACCTTTATCTATCAGATGTATTAATGCAGTATATTTAAGGTTCTATATTGTGCAGGTATGAAAAAAGGCTTTACTCTAGCGTTATTTCTGTGTTTTATCCTTGTGGCATACTCCCAAAACCGTTTTTGGGTTGCCGCTGCTTCCGGTAACTGGAATGACCCAGCAAACTGGTCTACTACCTCGGGTGGTGCAGGCGGGGCATCTGTACCTGGTGCCGGGAATACGGCCATATTTAATAACCTTGGTTTAGGCACTTGCATTCTTAACGTTTCACCAAACCTAAGTGCCCTGACCGTAAACGCCACGTTTACCGGAATCATTGACCTTCCGGGAAACCGGACACTTACTACTACAGGAGCAAACACTTTTGCGGGGGGCACGGTGAACTCAGGAACAGGTGCAACGCTAAGCCTAAATGCGTCAGGGGTAACCACGTTTAGTGGAACGCAATTTAATGTTCCGGTTAATGGCAGCACGGCCGGGTTGAATTTTAATGGTTCGGTTTTTAACGGAACAGTAAACCTTACTAAAACGGATAACGCAACCTATTCTGGCCAGGGGGGCAATACATTTAACAGCACATTAACAGTTACAACGCTTGGTGGCGGTGAACTCCGCTTTGGGTTTACCAACCCTGATATTTTTTCAGATGTAACCCTTAACATCAATGGTACGGGAAGCATTATAATGGCACGGAATGCCGCTGGTAATCAGTTTAATGGAAATATTGTTATCAATTATAATTCTACAGGCAGCGCGTTATTCGGACCCAATGGTGGAACATCAACCTTGGCCAATACGCGAACCATTTCCGTTAGTTGTGGGGCATCAGGTTGCAGGAATCTCACGTTGGCCAATTTTACCCAAGTGGGTTTAACTCCTCAAAGCCTAATGCTTTCCGGTAATCCCAATGCTACGCTCACCTTAGGGCCTAACAGCACCTTTAATGCCCCGCTTACTTTTACCTCTGAGGAGTTGGTATTTAACAGCAGCACATTTCTCCAGTCCTGTACGTTCACGCAAACCGGTGTTAATGCCACCGGTTCCAGGGGAGGAAATTCGTTTCAGGAAGTTACCTTCAACATTACGGGTTCAGGAGACTTTCAACTGGGCAATAACGCAGCCGATCCGGGTGATGTATTTAATGGAAATGCCACGTTTGTTGTGACCGGTGGTGGGCGTTTACGAATTGGAACGTATAACGCTGGCAATCTCTTTGCTGGAAACTTAACCCTGACGAATACTTCAACAACTGATGTTGCCAGTCGGATCCAAATAAGCCGGTTTTCTGGTGCCTCAACTACAATTCAAGGAACAACTACTATAAATAATTTTGGTAATGCCAGTGATATTCATATCAGCTTAGAAGCAGGTACATTAACAACATTCAATGGTAATGTAATTGTTAACAATGCCACCACAGCAACTGGCGATTTCGAGTTCGGCCGTTTAGGCGATGTGATACTTAATGGAAACTTAACGTTAAACAACACGGTCAACGACCATATTCAATTAAGTGCCGGTACTGGTTCTGTCACGTTTGGTAACGGAACCATAACCATTGGGGGAACTGGTTTTACAAACGGTCAGCTCACCTTCCGTAATTTTACCCAAACCGGGACCAGCGCTATCGTGTTGGCACCAACCGGAAGTACTCGAATAAATGTTGGGCCGTCAGCAATTTTTGGGGGTAATGTAGATATGCGTTCTTCTCGGTTATTCCTAAATGGTGCCACCATAACCGGCAATGCTTACTTTGAAAAGACTGGCGGAACAGAAGATACAGGTGCCGGTAACAATACGATAAACGGCACCACAACCATTGTTAATTCAGCCAATGGTAACCTGCGTACGCAGGGCAACAACACATTTAATTCAACAACAACATTAGTTAATAGCGGAACTGCATATTTACTTCTTGAATTATCCTCGGGAAGTAATTACAATGGCAATGTTACGCTCACTAACACCAGTACCAGCAATATTCGTATGGCCTATTCAGGTGCCACGGTCTTTAACGGCAACATCACTTTTAATAATCCTTCCGGAACAGGGATCATATTTTGTGAAACAGCGGGAGCTACAGCAACACTTTCGGATACCTATACCATGAACATTGGCGGTTCCGGCTTTTCAGTTGGATCGTTAAACCTGAACCGGTTTACCCAGGTAGGTTCAACCGCTCAGGCACTAACATTAACCGGAACAGCCGTATTAAACCTAGGGCCAACGGCTCAGTTTGACGGTGCGGTAAACTTTGTAAGCCCGCAAGTTTTATTGAACGGAACAATCTTTAACGGAACTGCCTATATCGAAAAAAACGGGGCAACTGGAAATACCGGTACTGGAAATACAACCTTTAACGGTACAACTACTATCGTCAATAACGGCTCAGGATTTTTTAGAACGAATGGAAATAATACCTTTAACGGAGTAACGACTTTCATTAATAACAGCTCAGCGGACATCCTATTTGAACTTGGAACAGGAAGTGCCTACAATAATGATGTTACTTTCAACAACTTAGGAAGCTCGACCATCCGTGTAGCCTGGGGAGGTACCTCAACATTTAACGGGAATATTGTAGTGAACAACCCGGTCGGAGCCGGGGTATTGTTTTGTGAAAGCGCTACTGCCTCAGCAACCCTGGCCAACGCCAAAACTATAACCATAGGTGGCTCTGGCTTCAATGCAGGGAATCTATTTCTGCCCAGGTTTACCCAACTAGGCGCAACGCCCCAAGCCCTTACTTTAACAGGAACTGGACTACTAACACTAGGCCCCTCTTCTTCGTTTGGCGGAAATGTAAATTTTGTTGCTCCCCAACTGTTACTAAATGGAACGTCATACAGCGGCACAGCCTACCTGGAGAAAACCAGTGTTACCGGTAATGATGGTGCCGGTGGAAATATATTTAACAATGATGCCACCATTGTTAATTCTGGTGATGCCTACCTGGCCACTGCAAATACTAATCCGGACATCTTTAATGGCACATTAAGAATTATCAACTCGGGTGCATCCACCATACGGCTCGCAAATAATTCTGCTGGCAATCAATTCAACGGAAACATAGAATTGAATTCAACCTTTGGCGGAGGTATTTGGTTTGGAAACGGAGCAAGTGCATCTGCAACACTTGCTTCAACGCGCACTATAGGCGTAGGCTCGTTGGGCGTTATCAGTGGCGATGTGAGGCTTATCCGTTTTACCCAGGTTGGGCCAACGCCACAAACACTTGACCTTACCGGTATCGCAATCCTCACCCTCGGGCCTTCATCATCATTTGGAGGCAATATTGATTTCAGGGCACCACAACTTTTTTTAAATGGCGTAACCGTAAGTGGTACTGCGTACCTGGAGAAAAAAGGAGCTGGGAATAATTCCGGAACGGGCGGCAATATCTTCAATGGTATTACAACGTTGGTTAATTCCGGCAGTGGGTTCTTAAACTCAGCTGATGTATCCCCTGACATATTTAACACACATCTAACAATTACAAATACAGGATCAAGCACAATTTCTATTGCCCGGAGCACTGCGGGAAACCAATTTAACGGCAACATCACGTTCAACTCAACATTGGGCAGCGGAGGTATTTATATTTCCAGTCAGGTTGGCGCAGCCTCTACGATGGCTGCTGGTGGATCGCTTCTTGTTGGCGGCTCAGGATTTAGCAGTGGCTTTCTAAGTCTTAGAAGGTTTACACAACTGGGTGCAGAGCCTCAGACACTTGTTCTCACCGGCACCGCATTGCTGGAACTTGGGCCTTCAAGCACGTTTAATGGAAACGTAGACTTCCGGTCTTCACAATTCCTGCTCAACGGTGCAACCTTCAATGGCATAACCTACCTGGAAAAAACAGGTGCGACTGATAACACCAGTAATGGTGGTAATATTTTTAATGGTGTTACAACCATCGCAAACTCCGGAAGCGGATTTTTCAGGTTCGCCAATACGGCTTTAGATCAATTCAATAACAACCTGACACTTACCAACACTGGCGCAGGTACCATTCGCATGGCCGATAACTTTCCGGGTACGGTATTTAACGGAAATATCGTTGTCAATTCAACTTTTGGTGGCGGCATATACTTCAGTGAAAGTGGCGGGGGTACTGCTACCCTGGCAGCCGGACGAACCATAACTGTTGGAGGATCAGGGTTTACAACAGGTGACTTGCGCTTAAGAAGGTTTACCCAATCGGGTGGAACAGCACAGGCATTAACCCTCACCGGAACATCACGCTTATTGCTTGGGCCAAGCCTGATCTTTAACGGTAATGTTACCCTTGAAGCACCCCAGGTGTTTCTTCAAGGCGGTACCTATAATGGAACAGCAGCAATAACCAAAACAGGTGCAACCAGCAATGACGGAAATGGAGGGAATACCTTTAATAGCACCACAACCTTAACGAATTCCGGTTCCGGCTACTTATTAACGGCCAATGTTTCACCCGATGTTTTCAATGGAAGCTTAACTGTAAACAATACCGGGTCGAGTTTGATTTACCTGGCCCACAATACAACGGGTAATGAATTTAATGGTAATGTAACCTTCACAAGCACGGCTGGTGGTGGCGTTTATATCGGTAACGGTGGTAGCGCTTCATCAACCCTGGCCAGCGGCCGCACATTGAACATAGGATCATTTACAACAGGGTCGCTTCATATAAGAAGGTTTACCCAATCGGGTGCAACCGCACAATCTTTAACCTTAACCGGAACAGCTCTTCTTCGTATAGGTCCATCCACTACATTCAATGCGGCTGTAAATTTTTCTTCTCCACAAGTTGAACTGGAAGGAGGCACATTTAACGGTACCACTTCAATTTCAAAAACCGGGGCAGGGAATAATGATAACGCTGGTAACAACACCTTCAATGGCAGCACAACCCTTACCAACAGCAGCACTGCGCGTTGGCGATTGGCCAATACCAATGGTGATACCTTTAACGGCCCAGTAACATTTGTAAAAAGTTCAAGCGGTGCTTTTGATCCTGCCTGGAATGTCACAAACCTCTTTGCGTCCAACATTACTATTAACAGCAATACTTCCCTCACGCTTGCCGGGGGAACCGGCATTGTTGAGTTTACCGGATCCAACGCACAAACTGTAAATAAAACAGGAGGAACACCTTCCCCAATTTTCCGCAGGATAAACCTGAACAAAAGCGCCAACCAGGTAACCTTGAACACGGACCTAACCGTTAGCGTTGCTGCTACCTTCAATACCGGTATTATGAACACCGATGCAGTTAACTTCTTAAACTTTGGCGACAATGCAACCGCCACGGGTGCCAACAATGCCAGCTACATTGATGGTCCCGTGCGCAAAACCGGTGACGATCCATTCATCTTCCCGGTTGGTGATAATGGTTTTTATCGCCCCATTTCAATCTCAGCGCCTACCACAACTACCCATGCCTTTACAGCCCAATACCTGAATCAAAACCATTTGCTGGGAAGCCCTGCCGTTTGGGATCCCTCCTTCTGGACAGTAAGCGGTTGTGAATACTGGACACTCGACAGAAATGTTGGTGCATCGAATGTGTTTGTAACGCTAAGCTGGAATGAAGCCGCTTGTAACCCGGGTTATATTACCAACCCAGCCACATTGCGCGTAACACGGTGGACCGGTACCAATTGGGTCAATCAAGGCAATGGTGGAACAACGGGCACAGCGACTAATGGAACAATCATTACCTCCGCGGCAGTTACCGCCTTTAGTCCTTTTACACTGGCTTCAACCAATGCCGAAAATCCTTTACCGGTTGAGTTGGTTTACTTCCGTGCAAGCCTTACCCCTGAAAAACTGGTGAACCTGCAGTGGCAGACTGCTTCGGAACTAAACAATGATGCTTTTGAAGTTGAACGCTCTAAAGATGGTTTTGATTTTACATCCATCGCGCGGGTAAATGGTGCTGGTACCACCCCTACAAAAAATGATTATGCCCTGCTTGATCAATTTCCATTGTCCGGAACATCCTACTATCGTTTAAAGCAAATTGATTTTGATGGAACATACACCTATTCACCTGTAATTTCCATTAAACGTGGTGATGATCCGTTTACGGTTTACCCTAACCCTGCCGGTAAACAATGGGTAACGTTTAACCGAAAGGTAAATGCAGCCGTGATCAATAACCTGAATCAAATAGTAGGCAATTACGAGGAGGCCGAAGGGTTTGATACATCAGACCTTGCCCCGGGCTTGTATATCATCCGCACACAATCAGGTGAAATTTTTAAACTGGTTGTTCAATAGGAAAATTGAACTCATGCTGCGTATAACCAAACGTGTTCAGATCGTATACCCGTTCGGTGAAGAACGCATTATTATCACGATCGATCAACAAGACCGTTGAGCAGCGCGTTCCGTAATCCGGACTTTTGATGAACATGGAGGAGAGCACCCGTTCACGTTCTATACCAATACCGGTATCAGGAAGTTGATCATCAAGTGCCTGTTCTTCGTTGTGCAACAAGCCGAAAAGGCGGTTTGGGTCAATCTTTTTTGATTGAACTTCTTCTGAAAACTTTACTTTGCCCTTTTCTACCTTTGGCCAGGGTGTATTGAGCAAATGGTTGCTCAGGCCGTGAATTCCCACAGGAATCTGTTGAACCGTTCCCGTATAGTTAGAATAATACAATAGTTCATCCGGCCAGCCGAAGATCAAATTAAAGCCGTTGTAGACCTCACCCTTTGCCGCGATCTTGTGCCCATATTCCTGAGGATGATCTCCATTCAATAAAAAGTCTGACACTAGATGACCTCGGGATGGGGCAACCGGTTTTAGGTTCCTCAGATCGCGGTAATTGGTTACCATGCTGATCTTGCCTTGTATGTTAATGCCCATCCACGTACCTCCGGCCTCCAGGTCGCGGCCAGCCAGAATATGCGGGTAATCATCCCAAAACCGGGCTGGTGCAGTTTTACGCCTATAAAATTCATCGCGGTTGGCAGCAACAATAAGTTTATAAGCGGGATGATTATTTAATGAAATGAAAATCAAGCACATAATACCTCAAACCATTTTGTAGTTAATCAAGTTCACCTGTAGCTATTAAACCGTTAACATGGTTGCCAAAAACAAGATTGCCCGATAGGCTATCATGGATACAGCTAAACATGGAATAAACCCAAAGGCCTTCACCAAACTCAAAACTTTGGAGTCGTGGTAAACCCTGCGTTGCATGAAGAATAAAATTGTTACCGCTATTATTACGGCAATGGAAGTATACATCGGATCAGTCAGATATCCTTCGAGGGAAATACCCATTACCGACATGATTTTTGCTGCTAAAAACATAAACCAATGCAGCAGAATATTACCGATGAATATGAACATGGTGTTAAATTCAAGTGAAACCGTGAGGTGGTCATAGAAATACAATTTTTTCCGGGCATTTAATAACGATATGAATACTCCAGTAAGTACAACAAATAAAATAAGCATAAGCTTGGCCAGGCTGGTTGATTGTTGCTCGTATTGAACCCGCAGAGTATCCAATGAAATATTTTCTTTTGCAATCTTTTGTTCAACCATAACGCGTACCATTTTGCTGTATGGCATTTGATGCATTTGCGAGTCAAACTTTGTATTATAGGTGTCTGATCCTGCCACCAGGAAATAAACAAGGTTTACCACAAAGAACATGGATATGGGCTTTACATAGGGTACGCGTATTCCCTCAATTACCTGAGCAGAAACATATCCGGGTTTCAGCACCATCAACTTTAGCGTTTTAAGAAACTTACTGTCAAGAAAGGTGATGGCATTTAACAGACTTCCCAAAAAATAGCGAAATGACTTTTCCTGAGGTTTTAAAATTTTTTCACCGCATTGATTACAAAAATCCCCATAAAAACTATGGCTGCAAGCCTTACATTCATGCGGGTGATTTATCTGCCCGGGTTGCGTGATTTGATTGCCCATCTTCAAACCGAAAATAATTCCAACTGGCGTGGAAAAAGTTGAAAACTTTTACGATGGTATGGTGATAAGCCCAGTAGCTTAATAGCATCGCGGTGGCCAGCCGTTGGGTAGCCTACATTGGTTTCCCAGCCATACCCGGGATGTTCCACGGCAAGTTTTTTCATCAGTTCATCCCGATAGGTTTTTGCCAAAACGCTGGCTGCTGCTATTGAAAGATATTTTGCATCACCTTTAATAATGCACTCAAACGGAACATCCCGATAGGGTTTAAAACGGTTGCCATCAATCAACAATAACTCAGGCTGGATGGTGAGTTGGTCAACCGCCAGGTGCATGGCTTTAAAAGATGCATTTAAAATATTGATAACATCAATTTCTTCATGCGAAACTTCTGCCACCGCCCAGGCCTCCGCATCACGAATAATTTCTTCCCGCAATGAAAATCGTTCTTCGGCCGATAACTGCTTTGAATCGGTAAGTCTTTTATGCCGGTATTTTTTGGGTAGGATAACGGCAGCCGCCACAACAGGCCCTGCCAAACAACCACGGCCGGCTTCATCGCAACCGGCTTCGATTAAGTGTTTCGTAAATGACGAACGGAGTTTGGGCATAGGTTGATCAAAAATCCATATTCACCATTCAAAATTCAAGGTTCCCCGCCATTTATCAATAATATTTTGAATCTTGAAGCCGGATATAGAATCAGCAGGTATGAACAAAAACCCGTGGACAACCCTCTCAACCCGTGAAGTATACGCCAATAAATGGATACAGGTAACCGAACATGATGTATTAAACCCATCGGGTGGAAAGGGGATTTATGGAAAAGTGCATTTTAAAAACAAAGCCATAGGCATTATACCGCTGGACAACCTAAACAATACCTGGCTGGTAGGGCAGTTTCGCTATACCTTAAATGAATATTCCTGGGAAATACCGGAAGGAGGAGGAACGATTAGTACCGATCCATTAGATGCCGCTAGGCGTGAACTGAGGGAGGAAACGGGATTGACCGCAAACAAGTGGACTTTGCTGACCCGCATCCATACCTCTAACTCAGTGACAGACGAAGAGGGATTTATATTTCTTGCCGAAGATTTAACGCAAGGTGAAGACGACCGCGAAGAAACAGAAGCCGACCTTGTAGTAAAAAAACTTTCGTTGCAGGAAGCCGTCAGGATGGTGATGGAGGGAAAAATTACCGACAGCATAAGCATGACCGGTTTACTTATGGTTGCCCGTCTGAAAGATCTACCATGACACTAAAACAACACTATAAAACCAACTTCCTTTTGGCTTACCCGGTTATGATCAGCATGCTGGGCCAGGTAATGACAGGCGTTGCCGACAGCATTATGATTGGGCGAACAGGGGCAACTCCATTGGCCGCCTCATCCCTGGCCAATGTGGTGTTTATGTTGTTGCTCACGTTTGGTATTGGTGTTTCATACGCCATTACGCCCCTGGTTGCAGAAGCCGATGGACGGCAAGACAAAAAATCCATTACGGAAATACTGCGCCACGGGTTTATTATAAACCTGGTTACCGGGTTTATTTTATTGACTATAATCCTGCTCACCGGTCCCCTGCTTCATTATATCAATCAACCCATAGATGTAGTCGCACTGGCAATCCCGTATTTATTCATCATCTCCTTATCGATTGTGCCCTTCATGGTCTTTCAAACCTTCCGTCAGTTTGGTGAAGGGCTGCACAGCACACGCATGGCGATGATTATTGTGATAACCTGCAACCTGCTGAATATTCTTTTAAACTATCTGTTGATATATGGAAAATATGGTTTTCCTGAACTTGGCTTAAATGGTGCCGGCTGGGCAACGCTGATTTCGCGTGTACTCATGGGCATACTTATGCTGGCCTATATCTTTTGTGGAAAAAAATTTATCAGTTACCGTAATGGGTTTGCCTTCGGAAATTATTCGCGCAAGCTGATCAATAAGATGCTTAACATCGGCATACCGGCTGGCATACAATTTATTTTTGAAGTCAGTGCATTTGGTTTTTCAGCCATTATGATGGGTTGGATTGGCACAACGGCATTGGCGGCACATCAAATTGCCATAAACCTGGCAACCATCAGCTACATGACCACTTCAGGTCTTGGCGCTGCTGCCACCATTCGTGTTGGGAGCTACCTGGGCAAGCGCGACATCCCAACGCTTCGAATGGCCGGCTTTACATTAATAGGCATGGCATTGATTGTTATGACCATTTGGGGAATTGCATTTATTATTTGGCGACATGAATTGCCGCTGCTGTATATCGATGATCAGTCGGTAGTAGCTATTGCAGCACCATTACTTATTATAGCCGGGTTATTCCAACTTTCCGATGGTATGCAAGTGGTATGTGCCGGGGCTTTGCGCGGCTTACAGGATGTTAAAATCCCATCCCTAATGATTTTTGTGGCTTACTGGGTTATCAGTTTGCCCCTTGGGTATTGGCTCGGGTTTAAATTGAATTATGGTGCCAACGGAATATGGATGGGCCTGCTTATCGGGCTTACCATTACGGCTACAGCAATGTTTATCCGGTTTGCTACGCTCAGTAAAAAACTGTTGCCCAATTCAGTTTCTGTAGAATAGGACTATTTTAAGGATTCCCCTATCTTCATTTTTCAAAGTTATTAACTATGCATGAAGAAGCTTTACCTGTACGGTATTCGCAAACCACGATAACGGAATTGATGATTCCAGCCTATGCCAACTTTGGCGGAAAAATCCATGGGGGCATTTTACTTTCGCTGATGGACAAAGTTGCCTACGCATGTGCCAGCAAGCACTCCGGCACGTATTGCGTAACCGTTACCGTAGATAAAGTGGAGTTTTTGCAGCCGGTGGAAGTAGGTGAACTGGTATCCATGCATGGCTCGGTAAATTATGTTGGGCGGTCATCCATGGTGGTGGGTATTCGTGTTGAGGCCTTGAATGTAAAGACACATGCTGTAAAACATACCAACTCATCATTTTTTACCATGGTGGCCAAAGACGACAGCGACAAGCCTACGCCTGTCCCCAAACTCATTCTTGAAAATACGGAGGACGTTAAGCGTTTTATTGAAGCCATGCGCATGAAGGAAATTAAAAATGCAATTCGTGGGCAAATGGACGATGCCAAATCGCAGATTGAAGTGGGGCGCGCCCGGGAAATACTAAAGAATGAACGTTGTGTGTTGAACTTAAAATCGTAAATCGTAAATCGTAAATCGTAAATCGTAAATCGTAAATCGTAAATCGTAAATCGTAAATCGTAAATCGTAAATCGTAAATCGTAAATAATTTTTATGAAGCATTTTTATTTATTGATCATTCTTTTCTCGCTCACCGCGCAAGCGCAGTATCCCGTCATCCTGTCACAACGCGAACAGGCCAAAGTAATTGACGAGCTTCTGGAAGATCGCATCCGAACCGTGTTGCCCTCACTCATGCGCAGGGAAGGATTTGACATGTGGGTGCTCATCAGCAGTGAATACAACGAAGACCCTGTTATCCGCACGTTTTTACCGGCTACGTGGTTTGCAGCACGCAGAACAACCATGCTGGTCATGTTCGATCGCGGGGCCGATAAAGAAATTGAATGCCTGGCCGTATCACGGTACGATGTAGGTAAAATTTTCAGGCGCTCATGGGATCCTGATGCCCAGCCCGATCAATGGGCGCAATTGGCAAAGCTTATTGAAGAACGTAACCCAAAAAAAATCGGGGTTAATTTTTCCGATCACTACGGTCATGCCGATGGTCTCACCTATTCGCACCACCAGAAATTAATCAAGGCCCTGCCCAAAAAGTTACAGGCCAATGTAACCTCGGCCGAAAAACTCGCAGTTGGCTGGCTGGAAACGCGCACCGAACGCGAAATGGTTATTTACCAACAAATTTGCCGCATCGCCCACGACATCATTGCCGAAGGGTTTTCACAAAAAGTAATCCATCCGGGTATTACCACTACCGAAGATGTGGTGTGGTGGTACCGTGAAAAAATGAAAGAGCTAAAGCTTGATACCTGGTTTCAGCCCAGTGTTTCCATTCAACGCAACGAATCGGAAGCCATTATGAGCAAACGACCACAACCTTACGTTATCCTGCCGGGCGATCTGCTTCATGTTGATTTTGGAATAACCTACCTAAGGCTTAATACCGACACGCAGCAGCACGCCTATGTGTTGAAACCCGGTGAAACCGATGCACCCGATTATCTTAAAATGGCGTTCAGTCGCGGTAATAAACTCCAGGATATCCTTACCAGTAACTTTAAGCTTGGCAAAACCGGTAACCAAATCCTGGCCGACTCACGCAAGCAAGCCATTAGTCAGGGCATTACACCTTCCATTTACACTCACCCTATCGGATTTCACGGCCATGCTGCCGGAAGCACCATAGGTATGTGGGACATGCAGGGTGGTGTGCCCTACACCGGTGATTACCCTTTGCATTACAATACGGCCTACTCAATTGAATTGAATGCTTCCGTTTACATTCAGGAATGGAAAAAGGAAATCCGTATTCAACTGGAAGAAGATGGCTACTTCGATGAAACCGGATTTCGTTACATTGATGGTCGTCAGCGCGAATTGCTGATCATTCCACGACCTGATGGAATAAACCGACAATAATCCTTGCTGCTGTTTTAGTCATGAAACTGGTAAGGGGCATTTATACAGGCTACGCGTTAGTGGTATTTTCCCTACTGTTCCTAATTTTTTTCCTGCTATTGCTGGTGCCCATAATATTTCCAAAAAAGTTTAAATGGATCGGGGCAATCAACCGTTGGTGGGCGTATTCGTTGTTTAGCCTGGTAGGCATACCCTGGTCAGTTGAGGTGTTGGGTAAACTTGATGCCAAACGGTCGTATATTTTTTGCCCTAATCATTTTTCCTATGCCGATATACCCGTAATGGGCTTGAACCCGCACAACACCATTTTTGTGGGTAAAAACGATATGGAGCATATACCCCTGTTTGGCTTTATGTACCGCAAACTGCACATTACCGTTAACCGCCAGGACCTTAAAAGCCGATCCAGCACGTTTAAAA
Source organism: Cyclobacteriaceae bacterium (assembly GCA_025808415.1). Taxonomy (NCBI): domain Bacteria; kingdom Pseudomonadati; phylum Bacteroidota; class Cytophagia; order Cytophagales; family Cyclobacteriaceae; species Cyclobacteriaceae bacterium. Next base: position 885,973 of record CP075525.1, on the reverse strand, counting down.
AATCATTGAAGGCTATCGACAATGGAAAAAGCTTAGTGATATACCCTGAGGGTGGCATTGTAACAAAAGGAGAACCGTTAATGGGGCCTTTCAAGGATGGCGCATTTCGCATCGCTATTGAAAAACAAATCCCCGTAGTGCCGGTAACACTGCCCAATAATTGGATAATTTTACCACCGGAAGAATTCCTGATCCGGTGGAAACCGGTTAAAATAATTATTCACGAACCAATTGAGACCTGCGGCATGACAGCAAAAGATGTTGCTGCACTTAAAGGGATGGTTCGGGAAACGATTGAGCAGGAACTAAGCAGGCACATTGTATGAAGATTACACGTGAACTTTTGGATAAAATCGCCCATCTGGCCAGGCTTGAAATGCCCCAACAAGTGGTAGAAAAGATGTTAACTGATATGAGTGCCATTATTACCTGGGTTGAGAAACTGAATGAGGTGGATACAACCGGTGTGGAGCCCCTCACCACCATGAGCACCGAAATAAATGCATTGCGTGAAGACGAGGCAGAAAATAAACTCACACGCGAGCAGGCCTTACGCAATGCCCCTAAACAAGTTGGGGATTATTTTAGTGTACCTAAGGTAATCGAATAGAAATGCCTGCTTTCTGCCAGAACTTTAATTAGACTGGCGATACGTAAGATCAAACTGACCTTGGTTAACCCGGATGGTTTTATTGCAACTCTCTGAATAAGCCATAAACTCAAAGGAACCGGCAATCAGGTTTTTGCCTGCATCAAAAACGTTTACGATCAGGAGTCCGTTAAAATAATCATCGGAAGAAAACACACATGCTGAATCCTGACGCCTTATGAGAATATACCGTGAAAAGGGATCGTTCAATTCATAAACACCGGGTGCAACCACAGGTTGATCCATTACAAAAGCTATCCTGTCGGAGAAATCCCCTCCCATCCACAAGCTTAAATAAAATGTGTCTCCATCTTGTGAAAGTTCAGCCTGCACCTGCTCTTGTTGCCATACTTTACCATTGAACAAACACGTAAAGGTGTTGCTTCCGGTAGCCTCGTTATGTTGTTGGAGTTTACGTTCAGACGAAATGGAAATAGTAGTTAAACCTGTAAATACAATTACAGAAAGGGAAACGAAGAGAAAAAGTGTTATAAACCGTGTATGTAACATCGTTACAAAGGTAACGCATGAAGAAGCAGAAGCATGGCAGAGCAGTGTTACCAAAACATTTCGAAATTGTGAAGGGCTTAAGAATAAATTAACACATAAAAACCAGTAGATTGCCATCCAGTTTTTTGAGCTATGCATTCACGTTGGTTTTGGACAAGTTGGTCGCTTGATTATAGGGTTATCGGGTATATACTGGGTGCCGTTTTAATTCTTTCCATTCTTTTCATGTGGGTTGGCTATAGTAAAGGTGCCGAAAATGTTATTCACTGGGATGCCTATCACCAACAAGAAACAATCGAAACCGTTAGCCACTCGTTTGATATAGGGAATTTCGAACTTTCCATACCCATCGAATCCTACCTGACCTTCGAATATTTTAACGGAGGCAACATACAGCCAAACACCCTTGCTTCTTATATCTTTTTAGGCGGCTTGGTTTTGTGTAGCCTGATTATGCTTTGTGTTATCACCACACTGGAAAGATTTTGGTATTTCGTGGGCATGGGGCTTTTCACTCTTTTTATGGTTAGTCTACGGCTTGAGGTACTGCAACTCTTTGGATTAACCGGCAGGATGGTTCCAATAATAATCCTGTTTGGGTTTATACTTCCTGCCTTCTATTTCAATATTCTGCGCCCAACAACACCGTTTCTTTTACGGTTTTTAATTTTCATCCTGCTCACTGTTATCACTGCATTTATTGTCCATTTCTTTTCGGCCGTTGATTACCCATTTTTACACCTGGCCGTAACAGCGTACGTGCCGGGATTAGTTCTTGCCTTGATTTTTATACTGATGGTAGCACATGAAATACCTGCTGCGTTTGTATACATCACCTGTTCAGGAACCTCGTCATCGAAGAGCCTGCGGCATTTCTCCATCATTAGTGTGGTGTATATGGTAAACCTGGTATTAGCCTATATGCACGAAGCAAAACTTATCACCTGGGATTTCCTGTATATCAACTTCTATCTTTTACTTACGGTTTCTGCCGTACTGGGCATTTGGGGCTTCCGACAACGCGAAACACTTTACGATAACATTACAAAGTTTAACCCCTTTGGAGCTTACTTTATTGTTGCACTTGCTGCTATTACATTTCTTACCGGTGGCTTATTATCAGGAAACCATAACGATCCGGCCATTCGCATTTTTCGCAGCGCGATAATTTTCAGTCACATTGGCTATGGTGCCATTTTTCTGATCTACATCGTTTCCAACTTCATCATTATGATGGCAGAAAACCTCAACGCGTGGAAAGTGCTGTATAAGCCTACCCGCATGCCTTACTTCACATTTCGATTTGCCGGACTGATTGCTACCCTGGCATTCGTGTTCTACTCCAATTGGCGCGAGCTTGTATACCATGGCGTTTCCGGGTTTTATAATCACCTGGGTGATTTGTATGAATTAATCGACAAACCTATTATAGCCGAAGCCTATTACCAGCAAGGGCGCAGCTATGGTTTTCAGAACAACCGATCAAACTATGCCCTGGCTAAAATTGAAGCCCAAAAAAGCAACGTTGCAAAAGCCCACAACCATTACGAACTGGCCAATGATAAAAGACCTACACCTTTTTCGTTGGTTAACGATGCAAACTTATTGTTACTGGAAGGCAGAACATTTGAATCGATACATGCATTTTCAAGAGCCCTTAAAAAATTCCCACACCACGGTGTGATTGAAAATAACCTTGGCTATTCCTACACCAAAATCCATAAACTTGATTCGGCTATATTATTTTTTGATGCTGCCCGCAAACACAAACGATCGCAACAAGCTGCCGAAGCCAATATACTTGGGCTTATCGGACAGGAGTACTTACCGGTACAAGCCGATTCACTGGTGCGCCAGTTTAACACGCCTTCAGCGCTCACGTTAAGTAATGCCCTGGCAGTAGCATCACTTCAAAAACAATCATTTGATTACACCCTTAACCCATGGGCTGCTCAACCATTAGATATTGCCACGGCCACGTTGCTCAACAACTACTTGGTGCACTTCCTTAAAAAAATTGATACCGTTGCGCTTCATCAAATAGACCGTATAGTTTCCGACTCTTTAAATATCGATTACCACGAGGCCCTGAAGGCTACCTTGGCCCAAGCATACTATCAACAGAATAATGTAACGCGTGCCCTATCCATTATGGGTGAGTTGGCCTACCTGAGCCAGATTATGCAGGGTAAGTTCAATTACATAGCCGGCCTTTGGGCTTTGGAACAAGGCTGCCCTGACCTGGCGCTGAAGAGTTTCAATTATGCTGTACAGTTCGATTATAAAGAGGCAAGGCTCTACAACGCCATTGCACTAGCCGAGGCCCGGTACCTGCCTGAAGCAAGGATCGCGGCAGATTCCCTGCTTCGGCACAAAAATGAAAATATACGGGAGATTGGCAGGCAACTGAAGAAAATTCTCGATGCCGCAAGCATTGATAACCTGAATGACCTGGAGAAATACCAGTTCTGCCGGTACCGCATTGGTGTTGCCGATACCGTATTATTTGAACGGGTTGTAAACACTATACAGGATAACGATTTAAAAGTTGCAGCCCTTATAGAAATGGCCGAACGTCAGTTTGATGTGATGCACCACAAAGCGGCTACCCGGTACCTTATACAAACCAGTGGCATTCCTGTTCAGGATAAAAGCCTGGTTGAAAAACAAAAACATTTTGAGTTGCTGCTATTGGCTTTCAGGGGCGACATAAATGGGTTAGCCAGTCGCCTTAATAGCCTTTCATTTGACAAAAAACGAGAGCTTGAAAAAGCACTCTACGAGGCGTTGATTAGTGAGGGCGGGGGAGATACGCAAACAGCAGCGCGCAATTATGCCATACTGGCCACGTACAACCCGTTTTTCGAAGAGGGGATTATCGCATCAGCCCGGTATTTTAAAAACCGTGATCAAAATGATATGAAGGCTTATTCCATTTTGGCTGAGGCTGTTCAGCTTAATACCAATTCGTATCGCCTATGGATTGCCTATGCCGCTGAGGCCGCACGTGTTGGGTTTGATGCTTATGCAGCCAGCGCACTAGACGAAGCTGAGAAATTAAAGTCAAGAAAATAACACACCTTTTACTTAGTGCGCATGATGCGTATCAACACGTTTGGCAGTTTTTCGTTTATAATGCTTTTTCTGCTTCCCCTTTGATTTCTTTTCAATCCGCTTTTCCTTTTTGGCCAGGGTTATGTTTTCACGGATAGTCTTCCAGTAGTCGGGCCCGTAGTCAACAAAAATTTCGGCCCCGGCAGGAATATTCTTTTTTGATTCGATATAAGCCTTTAAGCCATCGGTAACGTAGTCGCAGTTGTTGGTAATGCCTTTGATTTTTGATAGGCCCTTGGCATCATTGGCGTAACGGGCCAGGTGGCGTTCGGTTTTCCAGGCATCAATAACATGGTATCGCTTCACATAAAAGATATAACCATTCTTTCCATCGTCATCTTTCACCTCCTTCCATGTGGTAATCTTGCCTTTATATTCAACAATTCGGGTTCCTTTAGGAATGGCCACTTTGGTAAACAAGCCTTTGCCGGCATTGGGTAAGGTTGATTTTTTTACAATGAGGTGTTTCTCCAGTAGTGCCATAGGTTAGTTTAAAAAATCGGGCGTGAAGATAGGGGAATTTTAACAGGCTGAAAATTTATTACAACAGTATCTCATTTTTCCTTACGTAGGTCAAGGTTATGAAATACAAACAAACGTATTGCATGAGTATTGATAAAGTCTGTTCCGGAAGGGCGCTCCAGAAAAACATTGAGGTAACCCAGGTGGGCGTTTAATCCTTTTGTGAACTGGTAGCCAAAGCCTACAAAGAAACGGTTCTGGTCAAAGTAATTATTTATGATCTCTTTTCCGAAATTGATCATGAGCTCATCGTTAATAAATACAAAGGGTGTTTTAGGTTGAACACCCCCGCTTTTAAGGGGAATAGTAAGTGCCATGTTGTAGCGAACACGATAGTTGAACTGGTAACTCCCCGCTACTTCTCCGCTTACCAGGTGTTCCTTATACCGTTGTTCAAGGCGCAGGTACTGCATCATGTTAAAGTACTTCCTTTTATCATACCATTGTACTTGCTGCCAGGGCCTGTGCTCATGCAGGTTAGGAATGTTGTCGTCACCGGAGAAGTTAGTAATGTAGGCATAGCCGGCCGTTAACCGCACGTTATCGTGCAGGTAATACACATACCCCAGCCGAACTATATCCTGGCTCATCCGTTCGGCAAAATCATCGGTTAGCCGGGCGTGCAAGTCAAGCCAAATCCCCGATCGGTGAGTGAGGCGGGTTTGATTTAAATAAGCCAACCAGGTTTGTTCACTGGTTACAATATTTTTTGTTTGGGCAAATGCCGAAAACGCTAATGCGAAAACTGTATTTACAAAAATAAATCTAAGCATAAGGCAATACTCCTAATGTAAACTGACATTTACAAGTCGGTTTACAGTAGGAGTAAAAATACTTTCTTAACTACGGTTTGCGGAGATATACTTTTCCATACTTCGACTCCAACGTATAACGAGGTCCATTTCCTGCTTTTGCCGAAACCTGTGTCCATTTGTTGTAGCCTGAGTCTGTATCTTTTGATGAGTCGAAAGGAAGATCAAGGTTGGTGAGTATTTCACCATAATGAGTACGCGCAATTAGCTCACCGGTTGAACGTGAATTTATGGTTGCATCCACTCCGCCATAAGTTGCCGTAACTTTCAAGGGAGCGTTAAAACCCAAAATTTCAACTATTCCATATTTCGCTTCTACGGTTGTTTCCATGCCTGCCGGTACAAAAATTTCAAGTTTTATTTCCCTGATTATACCCGAGGACATATAGGTATAGTTACCACCATTTTCCTCCAGAAATTTTTTCACTTCAGGATCTTTATAATCTTTGGCTTTGAAAACATATTCCATTTCACCCCTTTTTATTACGATACGTTTTGGCAGGTTATCTTTATCCTTGAGTTCAGACGTAACTAAAACAACATTGTTTTTTATGGATGTGATAAGCTCAAACGCATCGTCATTTTCACCCTTGTTAATGCTCACTTCTCCTTTTATCATAACCTCCTTCCGATCCCAGGTTTGAATTTTTATAAGTTCCGGATAATCGAAGGCAAGTTCCAGTTTTTGACTGGCTTGAACCGGAATAGATTGTTCAATTTTAGTTTGGGCAAACAATGTACCGCTCAGGGCGATCAGGCCCAGCAAAAGTTTTATTCTCATAACGGTTGGGGTTGAAAAGTCCAGTGTCATCCCTCTATACTTCAACAAGTTCAGTGCCCGGGGATTACCTTGAACTGCTAATTACTTTTTGCGTAGGTAAATACTATTGTGCGTGGAGGAAAGCTTCATGTCCAGTCCGCCACCATTCAATTTTCCATTCACTTTATTGGATCCATACTTCTTCCATTCGCCTTGGTCTTCAAACTCAATTTTGATGGATGGATCAACAAACATTTCACCGTAGCTGGTTGTCATGGCCAGGTTGGCCTTTGTTGATACCGGAATGGTTACATCAACAGGGCCATGTACAGATACGATAGATACCGGATTGTTAATGGTGCTGCCAAAGATCACATCAATACTTCCATGCACGGTTTTAATGGCCAGCGGGCCGGTAACATTATCCAGATGAACGCTGTTATGAACTGTCGATACCTCAATTTCACTGGTCAGGTTTTTAAATTTCACATTACTTCCATAGGGAGATGTGTGAGCGTACGACACTGTAACGCCCTTTGGCACCATAATCTTAACTTTCGGCCCCTCCATTTTTTTCATTTGGTATACCTCTACCGTGTTGCCCTTGTCTTGCACAGACAAACCGATACCGGTATTATCTTCCAAACCCATGGCGCTGATGGCACGCAGGCCTTCAGCGCGCTTATCCTTTTCACGTGCACCATCCATGGAAGAGAAAACGATCTCCTTTCCGTCATATCCTTCGATGGTGACGTTGTTCACTTCACTGATCATCAGTTTGCCTGAAGTTTTGGGCAGCCTATATTCCTGGGCAAAAACCCCAGCGGCAACAAGTACTAATGCTATTGCTAAAATTTGCTTTTTCATTTTTTAAAGAGTTAAATAATAATCAAACATTTATATATACATCGCGAATGTTTTCTAGGATAGTTTAAAAATCCCTGCATGTGCTTCGTCCTTTACAGCGGGCAACGACTTCTCATCTTCAATAATTTGTTTAAAGGATTTCATTGCATTTTTTTCTTTCATCTGCACTAACAACTGAATCAATGCAATCTGAATCACCGGGTCATTTTGTGTTGCTAAGGATTCGATCAGTGCCCTTCGTACTTTTTCTTCAGCAGTAAACTTACTTAATGCCTCAACCGCTGCCAACCGCACATTACTGTTACCGTCAGTATTCATAGAGGTTACAAGTGCTTCCACAATTTCATCATCGGGCTTATTGGCCTGCACCGACTCATAAGCAGCCATAACACCAAGCATGCGTTGACTGGCTGACTGATCGTTATTCATCTGTGCAAGAACCAACCTACGGGTTTCTTCCATTTCCTTTTGCAATACTATTAGCTCGTTGTGTTGTTGATTCTGTTGACTGATCCAATATCCAGTTCCACCACCAATAATAAGCAACGCCACAGCCGCTGCAACCCGATACCATGTCGGGGAGAAAAACACTGTTTTTGAATTTTTATTTAGTTCTATTTCTGCCTTTAGAAATGTATCAAAATTATTTCTAAGCTTTGCGGAGGGCTCAAGTTCTTCGGACCTATCCATCACCTTCATCACTTCCTTCAACTGTACATACAGTTTATAGGCTTCTGTCTTTTTTGCAAGCTCCATCTCAATAACTTGCCTATCAATTGTATTGAGCTTACCATCAATGTAGTCGATGATCATGCCTGATAATTGTTCCTGATTCATATCTGTTCCAGTTGAAAATAATGTTCCCTTAATTTTTGAATGGCTCTATGCACTTTTACCTTAATATTGGCTACAGTAGTACCCATAATTACCGCCACCTCTTCGTACTTCATTTGCTGAAACCGGGTGAGCACCAAAAGTTCGCGTTGTTCTTCGTTAAGCATCGCCAATGATTTATGTAGTAGTTTTTCACGCTCATCCTGTTCCACACTTTCGTACGAATCCATTATCGCTTCACCCATTTTGTCTATATCCACAAAACCTGAGGTTCTGTTTTTCGAAGCCTGGTAGTGATCTGAAAACACATTGCGGGCTACCTGATAAATCCACGATTGAAACCGCATACCATCCCGGTAGCTTCCCCGGTATTTAATAATGCGTAGGAATACATTCTGTGTCAGGTCTTCGGCCAAATCCCTATCCATAGTCATGCGTGCCAAAAAATTGAAAATGCGCTTATGGTAGCGGTCAAAAAGCACAGATATTTGCTGGAGGTGGCCATTTTTTACAGCCTCCATGAGGGTTTCATCGCTCATCAGATCAATGCTTTTTGTCAAGTTTCGTGTTCGTTACCGGGTAAAGCCAAAAAGGTTACAGTACCGAATTACGTCATTTTAAAATTGTTACAGATGGCTTACTTTTGCACACTTTCGGGGCGTAGCGCAGCCCGGTAGCGTGCTTCGTTCGGGACGAAGAGGTCGCTGGTTCGAATCCAGTCGCCCCGACAACTCCTGACTTGTGGTCAGGAATTTTATTAACTAACTGCTCCAAATGGACATACAGCAAATTCCCCTGAACGATTTACATGTAAAACTTGGTGCCAAAATGGTACCTTTTGCCGGCTTCAATATGCCGGTACGCTACTCCTCCGATATTGAAGAGCACATGACCGTTCGAAACGGGGTGGGTGTTTTTGATGTTTCGCACATGGGCGAATTTACCGTAAAAGGACCAAAAGCCTTAGATTTAATTCAACGTGTTACCAGTAACGATGCTTCTAAATTGGTGGATGGTCAGGCACAGTACTCTTGTCTTCCGAATGATAAAGGCGGGGTTGTTGATGATCTGATCGTTTATAAAATAAAAGATGAAGATTACTTGCTGGTAGTGAATGCCGGTAATATTGAGAAAGATTGGAACTGGATTTCGCAGTACAATACGCAAGGCGCAGATCTGAAAAACATTTCGGATGACATCTGCCTGTTTGCCGTGCAAGGCCCCAAAGCGGTAACCACATTGCAAAAATTAACCAGGACAGATTTAAGTACGATCAAATACTACCACTTTACACTTGGCGAATTTGCAGGCGTGCCTGATGTGATTATGTCGAACACGGGCTACACCGGTGCGGGTGGCTTTGAGATTTACGTACATAAAAACCACGCTGAAAAAGTATGGCATGCCATTTTTGATGCCGGAAAAGAATTTGATATTAAACCCATCGGATTAGGGGCACGCGATACGTTGCGTTTAGAGATGGGCTTCTGCCTTTACGGCAACGACATTGATGATTCAACATCGCCACTTGAAGCGGGCCTGGGATGGATCACAAAATTCACGAAAGACTTCACCAATTCCGCCAACATCAAAAAACAAAAAGAAGAAGGTGTAAAGAAAAAATTGATTGGGTTTAAAATGATTGATAGGGGCATTCCCCGTCACGATTACCTGATTAAAGATGCCTCCGGTAATACCATTGGAAAAGTAACCTCCGGAACCATGTCTCCTGTATTAGGCATTGGTATAGGGTTAGGATACGTTACAATCGAACTATCATCGCCCGGAAGGGAAATATTTATTGATGTGAGGGGACGGGCGCTAAAAGCGGAAGTTTGCAAGACCCCCTTTGTCTGAACCATGATCGGTGTGATATGTTTGATCCTTCATGATAAAACCTGAATACAAATATTCCGAGCTTACAGGAAAAATCATTGGTTGTGCCATGGAGGTTCATAATATCTTAGGTAACGGATTTCAGGAAGTAATTTATCAGAGAGCTTTAAGCTTGGAGTTCATACTACAAACCATTACACACGAACGTGAATATGAAATGCCTATTTTCTATAAGGAAAATCATATTGGCACACGCAGGGTTGACTTTTTAGTTGAGGACAAAATAAGTGTAGAGATAAAAGCATTGATCAAGCTAGAACCTGTTCATCTTGCACAGGCCATTAATTATTTGGAGGCATATAACCTGGAAGTAGGTTTACTTATTAATTTCGGAAACACGAAACTTGATTTTCATCGACTACAGAATAAGAAATTTATTCCATCATGATTATCATCAATATCAATCAAATCAAAGTTCTGACAATATGAAGACTATTGATGTTTGTCTTAGTCCGGATTTAATGCACCTGTATCCTGTAAATGATCGGACCGTTGTGGTAGTGGATATTCTGCGTGCTACATCGTGCATGGTCACTGCCCTGGCACATGGGGTGCAAAGCATACGGCCCTTTGCCAACCTGGAAGAATGTAAGGCCATGAAGATAAAAGGTTACTACACTGCCGGTGAACGCAACGGTGAAAAGGTTGAAGGGTTTGATTTCGGTAACTCTCCTTTTGAGTACATGGCGGATAGCCTGAAAGGACAAAAAATTGCTTTTACTACAACCAACGGCACGCAAGCCATTGCCAAATCACAAGGTGCTAAAGAGATCATCATTGGGTCATTTCTTAATCTTTCAGCTGTTACCGAATATCTGAAAAAAGGAAAAGATAGCGTGTTGGTGGTGTGTGCCGCGTGGAAAGGGAAAGTAAACTTAGAAGACACGCTGTTTGCCGGTGCATTAGTCGAAAACCTGAAAAATCTCGTTGAACCGGATTGTGATGCACCCCTTGCGGCACAGCGCTTATATAACCTCGCCAAAAAAGATATGGTGGATTTTTTAAAGGATTCCAGTCACGTGAAGCGATTGAACCGATTGAACATTCATAAGGACATTGAATTTTGCCTTACGCCCGATCAATACCAAATAATTCCTAAACTTGTTGATGGAGAGTTAGTGCGAGCATAATAATGCCAACTCCCTGATCAAATTTAATCTTTCAATTTTGGATTCTGCTGGTGACGGTCTTTATCGCGCGTATTCTTCTTTTCGATATTCTTTTGAAACGCTTCCGTGAGATTTACTCCAGTTTGATTGGCCAGGCAAATCAACACCCATAATACATCGGCCATCTCATCCCCAAGGTCTTTATTCTTGTCGCTTTCCTTTTCAGATTGCTCACCATACCTGCGAGCGATGATACGGGCCAACTCCCCTACTTCTTCGGTAAGCATAGCCATATTGGTCAGTTCGTTAAAGTACCGCACACCAATGGTTTTTATCCACTGGTCGACTCGTTGTTGCGCTTGTTCGATAGTCATATTTTTAGACGTAAATAATTAGACACAAGTAGCAAGACACAAGTAGTAGGATTATCTTTTTTGTCTTGCTACTAACTTTTTCTGTCTTACATCTACTCAAATTTCTCAAAATCAATATCCATAACTTCAAATTTCTGCCAACCATTGAAATCGAAATGCCACCATTCAGAGGCATTGACTTTAAAGCCATGCTTGTGCATGACAGAAATTATCAGGTCGCGGTTCTTTTTAATTAGCGGATCTTTTACCGGTGTAGAAGGCCAGGCCTCCTTCTTGAAAGAATCGTATTCAGTGGGCATTTTCAATTCTTCACCTGTCTTTAAATCAACTAAGGTCATGTCAATAGCACAACCGCGGTTATGCCGCGAGCCTTTGTAGGGTGAGGCCACATAGGTTGTATCGCGGTATACTTCATAGAATTTTACAGTTGCCGAATAAGGGCGATAGGCATCATAGATTTTTATTTTAACGCCATGTCGCGAAAATTCTTCCTGCGCTTTTTTCAAGGCTTCTGCCACAGGTTTACGGGCATAGGCTCTGGGAAGATTATAGATTACTTCACCAGTAAAATTATTGGTTGTTGCGTAACGGATATCCAGCACAATACCCGGAATAAATTTTTCCAGGTCGATTAATTCCTTTTCAGGATTGGCCTTTACTTGTTGCTGATACTGTTCAAGCGTTACCGGTGTAAGTCCGTATTTATACTGCGCTTGCAATAGAACCGGAAAAGAGATAAGAAAAAACAGAACGTACTTCATACTTTATTCTTTGTATCGATAACTATGGTAACCGGGCCATCATTGACGAGAGCAACTTTCATATCAGCCCCAAACTCACCACACATAACAGGCTTACCTAATGTAATTTCTAACGTCTTGATAAATTTCTCATACATCGGAATAGCAAAATCGGGTTTAGATGCTCTGATGTACGAAGGTCGGTTTCCCTTCTTCGTGCTTGCATGCAATGTAAACTGACTCACCACCAGTATATCGCCACCATCGTCTTTCACGCTTACATTCATTACCCCATCGGCATCGTTAAAAATGCGAAGGTTTACAATTTTGTTGGTAAGCCACTCGATGTCTTCATCGGTATCGGCATCTTCAATACCCAGTAATACCAATAAACCTTTTTGAATGGACGATTTGATGGTTTTATTTATTTCAACAGAACAGGAAGAAACGCGCTGGATGACGGCTATCATAATCCCAAAAATAATAAAACCTTCAAGGTCTTAAAGACCTTGAAGGTTTATAGAAAGGTTTAAAAATAAGAGTTAATGTTTTCTATTGAGCTGTTCCTGAAGCCGGAGCACCTGCAAGGCAAGTTGATCGGTTAGTGATGAAACTACAATGTCACCTTCAGGAAGTTTAGAGGAGTAATAGCCGCGCACACTCCAGATTTCCAGTACATCGGTAGCAGCGATAGCATAAGGCTCGTATTGCCGGTTATCTGAAACGAGCAGGAGCTTTCCAGGATCATCATCAAAGCGAAAAACCCGTTTGAATACAATGCCTTCCTGCTGGGTTACCAAAACGTAAGGCTTTCCGTTTTTTATAGCATCCAGGTTTTCCACATACTCACCAAACAAAACAGAGCCCGGTTGAACAGGCAGCATAGAGTCGCCCTGAATTTCGAAAGCACGATACGTTTTGTTTTTTGGCAAAACCGGAAGATTAATTTTTGGAAGTTCCGCTATGAACTCAGTATCTTGATAGCCGGCCAGGTAGCCAGCAGATGCCTTTTGAGAAACAAGCTCTACGTTTTCTTTACCTGATGGATCAACGGTAATGGCCAAAACTTCCTTTTCTGAAGCAGATGATTTCCATTCCTTTTCGGGGAGCTTGCTTAAATCTTTTCGTGTAAGCACATCCATGCTCACTTTATATATGCTGGACACGTCCAACAGCACATTGAGTGGCGGTGTGGCACGTTCTTCTTCATACGCCCCGATAACGGATTGCTTCAGCCCAAGTTTTTCAGCAAACTGCTTTTGGGTGAGTTCGTGTTTGAGTCGGAGGTGTTTGAGGTTCTTATTGACGATAGTCATATGCTATAAAGATTTAGAGTTATAACCACCCGATGCTCGGGCAATTATACACATTGAAGTCCTTCGGACTTCTTGGTTAACAATAAGTGGAAGTGGAAGCCCGAAGGGCTTCAATATGCCCAACCACGAGTGCAGCTCGTGGTAAAAAAAGAAAAGTCCAACCAACCCCGAAGGGGTTGAATGTACCACCCTACAACAAATATCACTCATCAAACTCAATTTCATGTTCCGCTAACAATGCCTTATACTCATCAATAAAGTCCGGATTTCTTGATTGCTCACGATAAACTGAAGCACGAAGGGCTTCAATGTGCCGAACCATGAGAGAAACTCATGGTTATGGGAAAAAATCCTGCACAACCCCGGAGGCCTGCCTGCCGGACAGGCAGGGGTTGAATGTCGTAGCTTATTATAATAAATATCGCTCATCAAACTCAATTTCGTGTTCCGTTAACAAAGTCTTATACTCATCAATAAACGATTTCTTTTTATGATGCTCCTTTTGGTTTTTAATGTAGTTAATAATCCGATCACGACTGCGTACTGAGCATGTAAATGCACCGTATCCTTCCTGCCATCCGATAAAGGCCGGGAATTTACCACTCTCCTTCATCCAAATACTGGTGGATACCTTGATGTCCTTTACAAAATCGGCCAAGGATACAGATGGATGCAGATCAGACAGGATGTGGATGTGGTCTTCTACTCCGTTGATGCGGTAGAGTTTACTTTTTTTGTTTTCGATTACACCGGAGATGTACTTGTACAACTCTTCGCAGTGTGCTTCTGCAATTGTAGGATGACGGTACTTGGTACCGAAGACGATGTGGTAATATATCTGACGATAGCTACTCATTATGCACAGTCAACCCCTGCCTGTACAGCAGACAGGCCTACGGGGTTGGGTGATTACTTTGTTTACGTACCATCCGATACTCGGATGGTTAGGCACAGTCAACTCCTTCGGAGTTGGGGTTATGCACATTGAAGTCCTTCGGACTTCCGTTATCATATACTGCCAATAGCTCGAGACTCTTCCAATTTACCACACTCCCCGCGTGAGGGATGGAAGCGGAAAGCCCACAGCGAAGGGGCTGGCTTGCGCGCTGGAGCGAGGACTTGCAGCGAACAGCCCGACCCCGATAGCCCGTGCGATGGCTTGCGCGCAATCGGGGACACGCCCAAAACATCCGACATGATATCCTACCCATTTCTCATTTTATAAAAGGAATGTGAAGTATCCCGAAAAAAATCCGGGGTACCCACAATTCCAGTGCGCTATGGCAAGCGATATACAAAACTAAAATATTTAGTTTAATACTAAAACTATATACTAATGTTTTTAGTTAATATCGCACTGTGGACAGAAACATTATACATCTCGATTTGGACGCCTTTTTTGTGGCCGTAGAGTGCAAAAAGCATAAGGCGTTAAAAGGAAAACCTTTGATTATTGGCGGCCAGAGCCGCAGGGGCGTGGTGGCTGCCTGTAGTTACGAGGCGCGCAGGTTTGGGGTGCACTCAGCCATGCCCATGTACCTGGCCATGCAACTCTGCCCCGATGCGTTGGTGATTTCGGGCGATATGGAGGCGTACAGTAAAAACTCGCACCTGGTTACCGAAATCATTGCCGACTCGGTGCCGATGTTTGAAAAATCATCCATTGATGAGTTTTACATTGATGCCAGCGGCATGGATAAATTTTTTGGCGCGTTTAAATGGGCAAAGGAGTTGCGCAGAAAAATTATTCATGAAAGCGGCTTGCCGATTTCACTGGGCATGTCGGTAAACAAGCTGGTGTCGAAAGTAACAACCAATGAGTTTAAGCCAAATGCCGAAAAGCAGATACCTGCTGGTGAGGAAAAAGAATTTTTGGCTCCCTTAGCCGTAGAAAAAATTCCAATGATCGGGAAGCAGACATCGGCCTTCTTATATGATATGGGTGTGCGCACGGTAGCCACGCTGTGCGAGATGCCGCTGAAGTTTCTGGTGAGCGCGTTTGGTAAGAATGGCATTTCGCTATGGAATAAAGCGCACGGCATTGACGATTCGCCCGTGGTGCCGTACAGCGAACAGAAATCCATTTCAACAGAGTGTACCTTTGAGAACGATACCATTGATGTAAAGCGATTAAAGTCGATACTAATTGCGATGGTAGAAAAAGTGGCATTTCAGTTACGCGAGCAGAAGAAACTCACTTCGTGTGTAACGGTGAAAATACGTTATGCGAATTTTGATACGGAGACCAAACAAATACAAATTCCATACACCGCGTCTGATCATGTGTTGCTGCATACCGTAACACAACTCTTCGATAAACTCTACAACCGCAGGATGCTGATACGCCTGGTGGGTGTACGTTTAAGCGGGCTGGTTCATGGCAACCATCAGATCAGCCTGTTTGATGATACGACTGAAGGCATTCGTTTGTATGAAGCCATCGATAAGATCAAACACAAACACGGGGTAGAAAAACTGGTGCGCGCCACCACCCTGGGTGTAGGCCGCAGGGTGCGGATGGAAATGAACATGTTTAAAGGAAATTTGAGATGAAAACAGGCAGGGATATTATGTTGACACAAATTGTCAAAAACCGGAATTATGTTCGTACTATGAAAACAACACGAACCATGAGAACAGCAGTGATTAAAACCCAGAACCCCGTACAGGAATTATTTTTTATGATTGCTCCACCCCGGCACATTGCCAGTGATGTGGCGGTATTGAAAGATGATGTGCACTACCTGATCGGGCACGACTTTGATGATCGCCTTTCAAAGGCGCATATCTCGCTGTTCAAGTATACAGGAAAGCACACCGAAGACATGCTGGAGTTTGTAGAAGAAAAAGCTGCTTCGTTTGAGGCCTTCAATGTGTTCCTGAAAGACTTCAATGTGTTCTATAACGGTTCGAAGCGTACTATTTACATGGATATTGTGAACAAGTACCCGATCAGGGAAATTTTTGAAAACCTGGTGAAGGAAGACCGTGATTTCACACCAAGTATCACCATTGCCAAAAATCTTTCTTCAGAAGATTTTTTAAAATGCTGGCCATACCTGAAAGAACTGAATTACAGCAACCAGCATTTTCTGTGCGACAGGATTACGGTGCTGGCACGTAATGGTAAAAAATGGGTTCATTATAAGGATATATGTTTTGGAAAATAAATTGGTTTGTTATGACACAAACCAAGGTTAAAGGAAATAACTTATCACCAGCTGTGTCTGTAACTCATCTCTTGTCTGTGTCTTAAATCACCGGTCTGTGTCCTCACAGACCGGTGATCAGACAAACAACATGAATATTCAACAATTAAAATATGGAACCCGAAATTCAAAGATGCTTCTGAATGAAGTGTACTTCTGGACGGATACAATAAAAGATTGGAACAAACTTCTTGAAGATGATCGCTACAAAATGATCATCATTAATTGTTGGAAAGAACTAACCATCCGAAAAAAGATTTGTATTTACGGATTTGTTATTATGCCTAATCACCTGCATATTCTGTGGGAGATGCTTGATCAGAATGGAAAAGAAACACCTTATGCCAGTTTTAACAAATTCACAAGCCATCAATTTTTGGGTAGTATACGTGAGCAGTCTTCGAAAAAACTGAGCGTATACCAGGAAATTACCATTGAACGCAACCATCGCTTCTGGCAACGCGATCCGCTTGCCATTAATATAAAGTCGCGGCCAGTTGCGGAGCAGAAACTGGATTACATCCATTTGAATCCATTGCAGGGGCATTGGAGTTTGGTACGAAAACCGGAAGATTACAAATGGTCTTCTGCAAGGTTTTATGAGACCGGGGAAGATGAGTTCGGAATCATTACCCACTATCGGGAAAGATTTTAACTCCGTGATCTATGTCCCTGATCTGTGTCCCTACAGATCATTAAAATTTTGACTGTGAGATGAATAGCAAATAAATGGAAATGGCCTGTTAGTCATTGTTCGAAAGTTAAAAAGACTGGAAGGAAGATCTGAAAGGTCTGTGAGGACACAGACCTTGAGGACACAGACCTTGAAAATAAAGACACAGACCAAGAAAAGACAACCATGGCCTGTGAGGGCACAGGCCAATGATTAAAGACACAGGCCAATGATTAAAAATGTTTCTCAACTGCCATACCGCCTTCAGTTTCAAATACGGCACGCTGCCGGTAGAGAAGCTTTTTGATGAAGCACGCAGGTGTGGAGTACACAAGCTGGTGCTCACAGAAATCAATAATACCGCATCGTACATTGAAATGCTGCGGCTGTGCGAAGAGCGGAAACCCGGTTCGCCCCTGGCCGCAGATAAAATGTATGATCTGGAGATTGCCGTAGGGATTGAGTTCCGGCAAGGTCATGAATTGTTGTACATCACCATCGCGCAAAACAACAACGGATTTGAAAAAATCAACCGGTTTCTCTCCCATCACAACCGCGAAAGCAAAAATCTGCCAGAACGCGCACCGGAAATTGAAAATACATTTGTCATCTATCCGTTTGGTAAAACAGAACCTGAACGGTTGCGTACCAACGAATTCATCGGGGTGCGCAAACACCAGCTTAATCAATTTGCTTTATATGCGGCCCGGAAAGAATTCCCTGAAAAATTCGTCATCCTGCACCCGGTAACATTCTTCTCCAAAACCGACTTCAATACACACCGACTGTTGCGCGCTATTGATAACAATACATTGCTAAGTAAACTTCCTGTACACGAACAGGCGCACCCTGAAGAAGTGATGATGAGAGAAGAAGAACTGGAATTTTATTTCCGCGCTTATCCGGAATTGATCCGTAACACTAAAAAACTTATTGACCAGTGTTCCATTCATTTCGATCTGAAAGAAGATAAAAACAAAAAAACGTTGTTGGGTTCACCATGGGCCGACTGGGATTTTTTAGTCACCCAGGCCTGGGAAGGTTTTCAAAGCCGTTATGACGTGAGCAACCCAGCGTTACGCGAACGCTTTGAACGTGAATTGAACATCATCAATCAAAAAGGTTTTTGTGCGTACTACCTCATCGCCTACGACCTCATTCGTTTTGCCAAAGAGCGGGGCTTCGAATACGTAGGCCGTGGCAGTGGAGCCAACAGTGTGGTGGCATATTGCCTGGGCATTATCAACGTTGATCCGATTGAACTTGATTTATATTTCGAACGGTTCCTCAATGTGGAACGCTCCTCCCCTCCCGATTTCGACCTGGATTTTTCGTGGGATAACCGTGATGAAATATACGACTATCTTTTCCGAACGCACGGACCGGATCATGTTTGCCTTCTCGGTACACACGTTACTTACCAAAAACGATCGGTGCTGCGCGAACTCGGTAAAGTATTCGGTTTACCGAAAGCTGAGATTGATGCGATCGTAGATGAACCGCATAAACATAAAAACCGCGACCACATCACAGAATTGATTTTCCGGTATGCCGATAAGATGAAAGATCTTCCTGCCAACATCTCCATCCACGCTGGCGGGGTACTGATCACCGAAAAACCCATTTATGCTTATACTGCCCTTGAACTTCCACCGAAAGGCTACCCGGTTTCGCATTTTGAAATGCACAATGCCGAAGACATGGGCATCTACAAATTTGATATTCTGAGTCAGCGGGGATTAGGCCACCTGAAAGAAACCGTAAAACATGTAAAGCGAAACCAGGACATTGATGTTAACATTCATCGCTTCAGTGATTTTAAAAAGGATGAAAAAATCAAAGACCTGATGCGCAACAGCAAGGCGATGGGCTGCTTTTATGTAGAGTCACCTGCTATGCGCATGCTGTTGGGCAAACTCCGTTGCGATGATTACCTCACACTGGTAGCCGCCAGTTCCATCATTCGTCCGGGTGTGGCCCGCTCGGGCATGATGCGTGCCTACATTGAACGTTTTCATGCCGTGCGAAATGGTGGTACATACGAAGCCATTCATCCCCTAATGGATAAACTGATGAAGGAAACTTATGGCGTGATGGTGTACCAGGAAGATGTGATTAAGGTGGCACACCACTTTGCCGGGTTAACCTTAACAGAAGCCGATGTGCTGCGCAGGGGCATGTCGGGGAAGTATCGTTCGCGCGAAGAGTTTAAGCGTGTTGAAGATAAGTTTTTTGAGAATTGTCGTGCGCGCAATTATCCCGAACACATTATTGAGCGGGTGTGGTATGAAATTGAAAGTTTCTCAGGCTATTCGTTTGCCAAGGGCCACTCAGCCAGTTACGCTGTGGAGAGTTACCAGAGTCTGTACCTGAAAGCACACTACCCGCTGGAATTCATGGTAGGCGTGATCAACAACTTTGGTGGTTTCTACAAAACAGAGTTTTATTTTCATGAAGCCCGCATGAGTGGCGCCACCATTAAAGCGCCTTGTGTCAATAAAAGTGAGTACCTTACTACCATCTACGAAAAAGAGATTTATATCGGATTTATTCATTTGAAAAGTCTGGAGACAAAGGTAGCGCAACAAATTGCTGTTGAACGAAAACAAGGTGCCTACCGCAGCCTGAATGATTTCTTGCGCAGAATACCCCTCGGATTGGAACAAGTACGCATACTCATTCGGATGGGTGCGTTCCGGTTTACCGGAAAATCAAAACAAAAATTATTATGGGAAGCCATGCTGTATTGCAGCAACACAAAAACCAAAAACAGGAATACATCTGAATTATTCGATACCGAACCCAGCGAATACCCATTACCGGCACTACAACGAAACGAACTGGAAGATGCCTTTGATGAAATTGAGTTGCTGGGCTTTCCGTTGTGTGATCCGTTTAAACTGGTTGCCACATCAAATTTTGGCGACACAAAAGCTATTGAGCTTTTAAATAAAATAGGTAAAGTAGTGACCATACTCGGATATGTGGTAACCACCAAAAACACCGGTACTGTAAAAGGTGAGCTTATGCATTTTGGCACGTTCTACGATCAGCAGGGCGAAGTATTCGATACGGTGCATTTCCCGGATGTTGCCAAGAAGTTTCCCTTCCGGGGAAGGGGATTTTATTTCATCAAGGGTAAAGTGGTGGAAGATTTTGGAATCGCAACGATTGAAGTAAGCTCTATGGAGAAAATTCCGCTGATCAATAAAAAGGAATTACCGTATGAACCGCTGCACCATACGCAACCAAAAAATTCTGACCCAGCTGCATTACACGTGTCCCCCTGAGCCTGTCGAAGGGTGACTATCCAAGTGTCATGCTTCGGCCAAACTCAGCATGGCATTACATTAAAACTGCTGAAGTTCTTTCGATTCGTGAATGAATTTCCCTTTGGAATTTAATTTCGCCATGTGAAGCATTGCCCTGGCTACTTTTACTGAATCAATGGCCTTGTATTTTAACGGGATCAAAAACCCTAAAGCTTGATACACAACGGTTGCTGCTCCTTCACCTGCGCGTTTCTCGGTACGCTCTCCTAACAACAATGATGGTCGCAAAATGTGGTATGACTGGAAACCAAGTTCATCGATAGCTTGCTCCACTTCACCTTTTACACGATTATAAAAAATCCCGGATTTAGCATCGGAACCCAACGCAGTAATGATCAGGTATTGCGATGCTCCCTGGTTCTTCGTCAACTTGGCCAACTCAAGCGGATAATCGTAATCCACTTTCCGAAATGCTGCCTGACTGCCCGCCTGCTTAATCGTGGTTCCCAAACAACAAAAAACATCATTGGCCTTCAACTGATTATGGTGCTCGGTCAAGGTGTTGAAATCGGCTACAATATTCTGAAGTTTGGCGTGCTGGATATCCAATGGCTTTCGGCTAATGGCCTTCACAACTGTGTAATCCGAATCTTCCAGCAACAATTCAAGCAATTGCTTTCCAATCAATCCGGTGGAACCGGCCAACAGCGCTGTTCTCATGAAAGCTTCAGATTGGATTGCTCCCAGATCAGAAACTTATCGATTTCCGTTTGAACGGAGCTGTACACCCACAATAAAATTGAAAAATCATCGGTCAACCCAACCACCGGAGCAAGATCAGGTATAAGATCGAACGGGTTTACGAAATAAATGATAGCCGCTAAAATCATAGCGATTGTTTTCCATGGAATGGTCCGGTAGCTGCCATTCGTATATGATTTGATGAGCCGAACCAATACATCGAGTTTGGACTTTGCTTTCCGAAAACTCAAATCCTTTTTATTCATGCGGCCCACCTTAATGGTCAGTTGCGAAAGCAACATGGCCATGCGCCCATGCCGACCGAAGAAGCCGGAAGCCTGGCGTAAAGCCGATTGATAAAAAATGTTGGTCATGTTAAAAGGTTTGTTGTATCTCCCGCTTTATCTCCACCAGCGCATGTGCAATGGAGTCGGGTTTGCTAATCATCTTTTCAAATATCTTTTTCGACAGATCCAGGCTGGTAGCCTCTTGCCCCATTTCCGATGCAGCTTCATTAATCGTTACTACCAAATCCTCCTTCGCATTGCGTACAAGTTCCCAACTGCTTTCGCTCATGAAAATCTGTTGCGATACGTTGTGGTTATACTCATTCCGTATTTCGCTCAATAAAACCTGGTGAAAATCGCGTGCAGGCACCGGCCCAGGGTTCAGGCGTACTAACAAATTTTGCGGGCTGATTCGTTCCAGGAACAGGCACATTCTTTCATAGGCCTGCAAGCGCAACGGCAGCACCGTTTCAATGCTGCGGCTTCGGATTTCAAGCTTTTTCAGTTCAATTTCCTTGGCCAGGAACGACCTTACCAACAGGTATGCCGCATACAACACTAACGAAGCGGGGATCAGAATCTTGCCAAAATCAATAAGCGCATCCATAGAATTAATTTTCACCAAAAAGTGTTGAAAATTACTAATTTTAACCATCATTATGGAAAATAAACTTAAAGAGCATCTGCTCGAAATAGCCAAAAAAATTACTGATGACACCCGTCTCGAGGATGTGTATCAGCAATTATCGCTCCTTGCAGATATTGAAGAATCCGAAAAAGAAGAGGCAGCCGGACAAACTTTAACCCACGAAGAAGTTATTTCGAAATCTGGTGAATGGTTAAAGTAATATGGACAAAGCGTGCTTTCCGGCAATTTGAAAGAGCCATTCGCTACATTCGGGAGGATCAAGGAATTTATTATGCAAGAATTGTCCACTCAAAAATTATTGATGCTATAAGCCACCTTGAAATGCACCCATTTCTTGGGGTACAAGAGCCAGTATTAGTACATAAAAAATCTGATTACAGGTTTATCGTTGTTTGGAGTTATAAAATTATCTACAGAGTAGATTCAACTCATGTAGTAATTGCCAGAATATTTCACACTTCACGGAACCCGAAAAAACTACCAGGCGTTTAAACGTCATGATCAATTTTCAACCTGTAACCCTAACCCCAAAAGCTGCTGAAGAAGTCCGCAAAATCATGCAGACAAAAAATATCCCTGCCGATTACGGTTTGCGGGTTGGAGTTCGTGGTGGAGGTTGTGGGGTTTCCCTGCTCATCGGGTTCGACAAAAAAAAGGAGAACGACCAAAGCTATACCATTGAAGGCATACCGGTTTTGGTAGACAAGCGCCACACCATGTACGTAGTGGGCAAAGAAATTGATTTCTATGAAGGCGATGAAGGTCGGGGCTTCATGTTTACCGATCCGAAAGCAACCACCACAGAGGCTTAAAATCAGCAAGTTTCAGGTTTTCCAACTAATCATAATCCATCACTTTTACAGCATAATCAAACACGTACCTTTATGCTGTTGATCAGTCAGGAACACCATATTAATTACCAGCGCATTGCGCAGGCCATCGAATACCTGGAAAAAAATGTTCACCGTCAGCCGGAATTAGATGAAGTTGCCGAACAGGTTCACTTATCACCCTTTCACTTCCAACGCATCTTCACAGAGTGGGCAGGTATCAGCCCGAAAAGATTTTTACAATTCCTGACTACCGATTTCTTAAAAAAGAAATTACAGGAGAGCAGAAATCTTGAAGAGTTAGCGCAAACAGCCGGGCTCTCAGGACAATCACGCGTGTATGATTTATTCACAACCCTGGAAGCAGTAACACCACAGGAATATAAGTTACGTGGCTCAGGCATTCAGATTGAATACGGATTTCATGAAACGCCTTTTGGCAATTGCCTGATTGGCGTAACCGAACGGGGCATTTGCTGGCTTTCATTTATAAGTCTGGATGAAGACGGAAGACATGAACTGGAAAAAATGAAGGAACATTGGCACAATTCAGTTTTTCATCAAAACCAAAACTTAACGATTGAATTCGTTGATAAGATCTTTAACCGCAAAAACAGTAATCAAAGTAAACTCCATTTATTCGTTAAGGGTACAAACTTCCAGATCAAAGTGTGGGAAGCGCTATTAAAAATCCCGATGGGCGATATAACCACATACCAGGATATTGCCGAGAGAATATCAAACCCGAAAGCCATACAGGCTGTAGGTTCAGCAGTAGGCTCAAATCATATTGCTTACCTGATTCCCTGTCATAGGGTTATTCGTAAAGATGGTATTCTTGGTGAATATCGGTGGAGTGCCATCCGCAAGAAAAGCATTATTGGCTGGGAGATGGCCAACACTGGCAGTTGATAATACGCTGAAGAAATTCTTGTTATCTTAATGGCTTAACCAGACCATTTTGAATCTGCAAAGTTTTTTCTCCAAACTCAATATAATTTTTCTTCCCGGCATCATTCTTCAATCGGTGTTGATTGGTGGCGGGTATGCCACCGGGCGCGAGATCGTAGAGTATGGTGGCAAGTTTGGCGCCAACGGATGGATGAGTGGCCTGGCCATCTTCTTTGGGTTCTCTTTATTGGCGATTTTATCCATTGAAGCATGTCGCCAATGGCATGTTTATGATTACAAATCATTACTTAAAAAATTAATCGGCAGATGGTGGATCATTTACGAAGCAGTGTATCTCTTAGGTGCAATTTTGGTAATTGCAGTGATGGCTGCGGCAGCCGGTGAAATTCTACATAATACACTCGGCTTCAATCAATGGGTTGGCGTGATCATTATCATCATTGTGGTGGGTCTTCTCAATTACTATGGCGATGAAACCATTGCACGCATGGAAACCATTGGCACCCTTGCACTGTTCGCAGCTTACATTATTTTCTCCTTCACCATTTTCATCCAAAGAGGTGAGGCCATTGCAGAAACATTTCAGCGCTGGAATACGGATTTGTCTGATACTTCCTCAGTCTGGATTGTATTGGGGACGGGGGTGTTGTATGTTGGCTATAACCTGGGTGTATATCCTTCGTCCTTTTTTACCTATCGAGGTATTCAAACAAAAAAACAAAGTGTTATGGCCGGGTTGATTGCCGGGATACTTATGACCGTTCCCTGGTTTCTCACTTACTTTGCCATCATGGCCTATTATCCTGACAAGGATATTTTGGAAGCTGCGGTACCCTGGCTGGCCATGTTAACTTCATTTCACCCTGCATTCATAATTGTATTCAGTATTGTTGTGGGCTGGACGCTTATTGAAACGGCTACAGGAATGATCCATGGCTTCATCGGTAGGATTGAAGAAGAGAGCAGACAGCGGGGTAAGCCATTAAAGAGGCTTACAAAAGCATGGATTGCGTTAAGCGCTTTACTGGCTGCCTTGATTTTATCACAGGTTGGCATTATCGACCTGGTGGCAAAAGGCTATACCATAATGGCTTACGCCATGATTGTCGTGTATGCCGTTCCGTTACTTCTGCATTCCGGCAAACTATTGATCAACAAAACCGATGAATCAACGTAAGTATACCAAAACCTGATCTTGCTACCCTATGGAAATAATGTACAATCATCTTTCAAAAACCCCGAACAGGACAAGCAATGGTTCGAAAGCTGGGTAAAGCGACTTGTAGTCAATAAACACATCACCTCTCCCCCAACACCCTCACATATGCCTGCTTATAATGCTTAATTAAATTCTGCCAGTCGAACTCGGCTGAGTGGTTCTCCACTTTGTTGCGCTGCATGATGCGCTCACGCCTGGTCTGCTTTAAAAAGTCGTACAATACATTGGCCAACTGAATAGCCGACCATTCAAAGCTTCGCTTGCCGCGTTCAATCACGTAGAGGCCGTACTGCGAAGGATCGTTGGAATGGCGCAAAATATAGTCACCAAAACCGGAGAGGTCGCTGGTAACAGCCGGCACACCGCTGGCCATACACTCCAACGGAGTGTATCCCCATGGCTCATAGTAACTTGGAAATATTCCCAAATGGCAACCGCGAACAAACTGACTGTACTCAATACCAAACAACGGGTTGGTGGCATTGATGAAATCCGCATGGTAAACAATCTTTACCTTGTCGGCAGGATGGTTGAGCATGTTGTTTTTGTACACGTACTGCAAAATGTCATCACCTTGTTCGTCCACCAGTTTGTGCGTGAAAACCAATGGCAGGTTACTGCTCTTCCACGATTGTATGGTTCTGCGGTAACGCAGTTTCCAGTATTCATCCACAAAATCGCTCAGGTTTGGCAGGCGATGGTCCTGGCTGGTAGTACTCGCATAAAATAAACGCCTGCCAATTTGTTTTTGTATGGCCTCACAGGTTTGGCGCACCTCCTCCATCACGGCCCGCGATTGCAGTACTTCGGGTTTAATGCTGTAGTACTCGCGCTTGGTTACAAAAAACATCACTACCGTTACATCGGCACCGTCTTTTTTCAGTTGATCATTGAGCAATTGCAATGCGCGCAACGTTAAATCAAATCCCTTGTTTTTATACTCGTACCGGCCTGAAGTGAAGAAGTAAATGGTCTTATCCAGATCGAACGAGTAGGATTGAAAAAAATGACCCATTACAAACTGGTTGATTTCTTCTTTGTATTGCGCATGCAAATTTTGAAACTCATGCAAGGCCACAAAGCGTTCAATGTTCAAACCATTGGGCAAAATAATTTCGGGTATACGTTTTAATAAGTGCTTACACTCCCGGGCAGTAACATCGCTTACCGTGCTCAGCATGTCCGCGTTGTTGGCACAGGCAAACTCAATTCTTGCTTCGGGTTCAATGCCAAATTTGGGTGCTTCCAGTTCCCACTTAAAAAATGGAAGGTGCGCATAAAACTGGGGCGAGTTAATGGCCAGGTGCCTGCCAAGCTGAGTGGCGTGCGTAGTGAAGATGGTTTTAACCGGTAACTTCTTATGTTTGATATCCAGAATGGGCAAACCGGCCATCCATTCATGAAAATGCGCGATCACCGGGTGATCCTTATCAGCAAATTGAATAAACGTTTCAATAAAGAGGGAGGTGAGGTAACTGAAAGCAATAACACGGTTTATCAGCGCATGATCTTCCGGAGTGGGTATGCCATATTCTTTGAAGAGATGGTAACGGATCAATCGCAATTTTTCCGGTGCTATGCTGTCGGGATTCAACAAAATTACCTTGGGCCTTCCGGTAATCAGCCATTCGGCATAGTAAGCCTCAACACCCTGATCGCGCAAGTGCTGAATCGTTAACCCAAAGGCATCGCTGGAATCTTCAAAAGGTTCAATTTCAGCCAGTATATTTTTTGAAACATATGGTCCAATAAGGCAATACGGGCCATTCCTGTGCTTCATCATGGCCGGAACTTTTGAACGTATTACCGTATAAATTCCGCCTACCTGGTTACAAACCTCCCATGCAACTTCCAGTAAGGTTGCTTTTGGAAAATCGTTCGATTCATCACGCTTCTTTTTTGGCATAGATTATTTCTTTCTAAGTCAAAATGACTGCAATTGCTTTCTAAAGCTAAAAATTTAATGACAAAAATTCCTGAAACCGGATCAAACTTTCACTGGATTATGTTTTGTGCTCAAGCGCGCTGAGAGAATACGATTATGAACTTCGAGAAATACACCATTAAATCACAGGAGGCCCTACAGAAGTCGGCCGAGATTGCCATGGGTTTGCAGCAACAGGCTATTGAACCCGGGCACATCCTGAAAGCCATACTTGAAACAGATGAAAATGTAGCCTCTTATTTGGTTAAGAAACTGGCTATCAATAAAGCTTTGCTGGATACCAAACTGGATGAGTTACTGAATTCCTATCCAAAAGTATCGGGCCAGCAACCATACTTGTCTTCGGCAACCAATGCCTTGTTGCAGCAAGCCGAAAAAGAATTGCGTGAATTTAAAGACCAATACATTGCTGTGGAGCATTTGTTACTGGCCTTGTTGGCGGGTAAAGATAAAGCCGCTTTGCTGCTGCGCGATGTTGGCTTTGAACGCTCAGCACTCGTAAAAGCAATAAAAGAATTGCGCGGTGGAAATACAGTAACCGATCAAAATGCCGAAGCGAAATACAAATCGCTGGAACGTTATTCAAAAAATTTAAACGAACTGGCCAAAAAAGGGAAAATCGACCCGGTAATTGGCCGCGATGACGAGATCAGGCGCGTGTTGCAAATCCTTTCGCGCAGAACAAAAAACAACCCGATCCTTTTAGGCGAACCGGGGGTTGGTAAAACCGCTATCGTAGAAGGCCTGGCACAACGCATCGTGAATGGTGATGTGCCCGAAAACCTGAAAACGAAAATCATTGTATCGCTGGATATGGGCTTGCTGGTGGCAGGCGCCAAATACAAAGGCGAGTTTGAAGAGCGTTTGAAAGCTGTTATAAAAGAAGTAACCGATTCAGACGGGCAGATTATCCTGTTCATTGACGAAATCCACACCTTGATCGGGGCCGGAGGCGGTGGCGAAGGTGCGATGGATGCCGCTAATTTGTTAAAGCCTGCTCTTGCCCGTGGTGAACTTCATGCCATTGGTGCCACCACGCTTAAAGAATACCAGAAGTATATCGAAAAAGATAAAGCGCTTGAGCGCAGGTTCCAGGCGGTAATGGTGGATGAACCTTCTACCGAAGATTCTATTTCCATACTGCGCGGTATTAAAGACAAATACGAACTGCACCACGGGGTGCGCATTAAAGACGATGCGGTTATTTCCGCGGTTGAATTATCCAGCCGTTACATCAGCGATCGTTTCTTGCCGGACAAAGCTATCGACTTAATGGATGAGGCTGCTTCGAAGCTTCGCCTGGAGATGGATTCGTTGCCGGAAGAGCTGGATGAACTCAACCGCAGGATCATGCAACTGGAAATTGAACGTGAGGCTATACGCAGGGAAAAAGACAAAGAGAAAGAAAAAGTTTTAAGCAAAGAGATTGCCGACCTTACTGAAGAGCGCAACGCCCTGAAAGCGAAATGGGACAGCGAGAAGGAAGTTGTACAAGGTATTCAAAAACAAAAGGAAGTTATTGACAAACTGAAGTTTGAAGCAGAGCAAGCTGAAAAAGCAGGTGACTACGGCAAAGTGGCCGAGATCCGCTATGGTAAAATAACGGAAGCAGAAAAACGTCTTAATGAATACCAGCTTCAAATAAAGCAAATGCAGGGCGATAAATCGTTATTGAAAGAGGAGGTAGACAGCGAGGACATTGCCGAAGTTGTAGCCCGCTGGACTGGCATACCGGTTTCAAAAATGCTGCAAAGCGAGCGTGAGAAACTATTGCACCTGGAAGAAGAGCTGAGCAAGCGCGTGGCCGGACAGGAAGAAGCCATACAGGCATTAAGCGATGCTGTACGCAGAAGCCGTGCGGGGTTGCAAGACCCGAAACGCCCTATCGGTTCGTTTATCTTCATGGGAACAACCGGGGTAGGTAAAACCGAATTGTCGAAAGCACTGGCCGAATACTTATTCAATGATGAACACGCCATGGTGCGCATTGATATGAGCGAATACCAGGAGCGTCACAGTGTAAGCCGATTGATTGGCGCACCTCCGGGCTATGTAGGATATGATGAAGGCGGTCAGCTAACGGAGGCTATTCGAAGAAAACCTTATTCGGTTATTTTATTGGATGAAATTGAAAAAGCGCATCCTGATGTGTTTAACATTCTGCTTCAGGTGTTAGATGACGGAAGGTTAACCGACAATAAAGGTCGGGTAGCGAACTTCAAGAATACAATCATTATCATGACCACCAATATCGGTTCGCACATTATCCAGGAGAATTTTGAAAAAATTACCGATCAGAACTATTTCGAAATACTGGAAGATACGAAAGCGGAAGTACTGTCGTTATTGAAAAAGTCGGTAAGGCCAGAGTTTGTGAACCGCATTGATGAAATTATCATGTTCCGTCCGTTGAGCCGTAGGGACATCCGCAAAATTGTGGACATCCAGGTTGACCTGGTACGCGCCCGCCTGGAAGAGGCCGGAATAAAAATCGAGGTATCGGATGAAGCCCGTGAGCGACTGGCAAAAATCGGTTACGACCCACAATTTGGGGCACGACCGCTGAAGCGTGTGATGCAGCGTGAAATACTGAATGAGCTCTCCAAACAGATCTTGTCCGGAAAAGTTCATAAAGACTCGATAATTTATGTGGACCTGCGAAACGAAAATGAATTTGTTTTCGAGAACCTTGAGGACGCTGACGTTGTTAATGAAATAGATTAAGGATTGGTAACGCTCCGTGCCGGGCCACCCGGCAACTCCCCTCCGGAGCAATTCTGCGAAAGCAAGGATTGAGGGTTTGGTTAGAGGGGTTTGGTTGAATGCCCCGCCCGGGAAACCTGGCGGGGTTTTTCTTTTACGGCCGTGAATGAAAAGTTTTTCCATCTTTGCATGGATTCCTTTACGGCATGAACATATCAGTAAACCGCCTTCTGTTTATTCTTTTTCTCTTCAGCGCAACAGGTCCAACATTTGCCCAGGGCGACATCTCCCCATCGCCATATTTTTCGTATGGCAAAGGCTTGGGCATTATTTCACCGGATAGCGTTTTCATGCTCAACATCCGCTTTCGCATGCAAAACCGTGCGGCCTTTTTAACAGAGAGTGATACTGATTTATCGATAGACCAGGTGGAAGCACGGGTGAGGAGGTTACGGCTTAGGTTTGATGGCTTCATTTACACACCCAAACTTTACTACCTTATTCAGCTTGCTTTTACGCGGGCCGATATGGATTTTGATGATACCGGGTTTCCCAATGTAGTCCGCGATGCCATGATCATTTACAGCTTCAATGAAAACTTTTCTATCGGCCTCGGGCAAACCAAGCTTCCGGGAAACCGGCAGCGTGTTAATTCTTCGGGCGACTTACAATTGGCTGACCGCTCTATCGTCAACTCCATCTTCAACATTGACCGTGATTTTGGTGCGCAGTTTTATTATAACAATTCCATTCAAAAATTTTATTACGTTTTCAGGGCAGCTGTTTCATCCGGTGAAGGAAGGAATATCAATGCATCCGACCGGGGCCTGGCCTATACCGGCAGGGTGGAATTGCTACCCTTCGGAAAATTCATGAACGGTGGTGATTATTTTGAAGGCGACCTGGTACGCGAAAAAAAACCGAAACTATCCATAGGAACAACCCTGTCGAAAAACATGAATGCCATCCGCACCGGTGGGCAGTTGGGCAGGTTTTTATATGAGCCCCGCGATATCGAGACCTTTATGTTCGACTTTCTCTTCAAATACCGGGGCTGGGCTGCGACCTCCGAATTATTAAGACGCAATACATTTGATCCCATTACCATGAATACCGATGGCGACCAGCGTTATGTATATGTAGGCCATGGGGAGAATTACCAGGCCAGCTACCTTTTTAAAACTGACTACGAACTTGTTGGAAGGTTCTCCCGTGTACGGCCCAATCCGGAAATCCAACTGTTAACACCTGAGGTTAAACAATTTACGTTAGGCGTAAATAAATATATACGGGGGCACCGCTTAAAATTACAAAGCGATTTAACGTACGAGCAAAACAACTGGATGAAGGGAAATGTAGTGGATTTTAACCGTTGGCAACTCAGGTTTCAGATCGAGGCCGGCATTTAAGTGCTAAAGAAGTTCAACCCCAAGCCCGGGCTTATCCGAACAATACATCAGGCCGTCTTTCAAAATAAATCCCCCCTTCACAACATCTTTTCCTAAATCAAGGCTTCCGTCAAGGTCGATATACTTTGTATGGGCACAGGCAAAAGCAGTATGAAGGGCAGCCGTGATACTGATTATACTTTCATCATTACAGCCCCAGAACAAATCAATACCTTCCTGAAAGGCAATGTCAGCAATTTTCAGACCTTGCGTTACACCGCCACACTTCATCAACTTAATATTAAATATACCGCAAGCACGTGGTGGCTTTATCAACTCCAATGCATCCTTGGGAGAAATGAGTGATTCATCGGCTGCAATTACTTCACGAACCTCTTCCGGCAGGTTTTTTATTTCCTGAACGGCCCTGGCAGGCAAGGGTTGCTCGATCAACTCAATTTTTAAATTCTGTGTCCTTTGAAAAAATTCTATGGTTTGTTGTGCAGTATATCCTTGGTTAGCGTCAATGCGAATGGCATAATCGTAACCAAACTGTTCGCGCATTTTAACCATGCGTTCAATATCTTCTGCCAGGTCTTTACCGAGCTTCACTTTTATGGCCTTAAATCCCTGTTTCAGGTACTCACCGGTTTCCTTGAGGGTTTCCGTAACGTTCTTAATCCCTATCGTGTTGGACGTGGGCATGCTGTATATTTTTTGGCCTAAGTATTTTACCAGCGGAATGCCCAGATATTTAGTAAACGCATCGTGCAAAGCTATATCTATGGCTGCGCGGGCGGCAGGGTTCTTGGGGAATTTTTGCCAGGTTTCAAAAGCCAGATGTTTCATTTCACGGATGTCGCGGCCAACCAGGTACCCGAGGTTTTTTTCCTGTAAAGCATCCAATGTTTGCGAAAGGTTTTCGCCCACCACATACTCGCTGGGATTACCGGAACCCAAGCCCGTCATTCCATTATCCAAAGCAATTTCAACGAAAGCATTGCGCACTTCGTCAACGGTTTTAAAAGCAATGGTATAAGGTTTGGTGTTTCCGAGGTCGGCACTCCAGATTTTAATATTTTTAATTTTCATGGGGCTTAGGCTTTATTCTTCTTAATTAATTCGGCAAACACCGCAACCAACCGGTCAACGCCATCTTCCAAGGGCAGTACTACGGGTATATTCAGTTCTGTTTCGGTTTGGCGGGCCCAATCCCTTGCTTCATCGGCTTGCATCTTCATGGTGTTTACGGTTATGCCCACAGTGGTCGCACCATAAATTTTAATCAAATCAATTTCATCTTTAACCGAAGGAATGTAGGCCGGATAGTATTCCATATCCTTATACTGCTTACGTGCCGGGTTATGTTGCAGTACCACAATATCCGCATCAGCCGACACAATCCATTCAGCACCGGCAGGCCCACTGGGATTACGCAATGCGGATTGGCCTTCAATGAACATAATGTCGGGCTTTACATCCTGATAACATTGCCACACGGCATGTTCCATTTCTCCAGATATGAAGTCGTTGAGGGTTGAGTCGAAAATAAATCCATACCGGGCGCCCTGCATCCACCCGGTTTGGCCGGTGTAAATCATTTCGGCCTTATATCCGGCTGCTGTCATGGCTTCGGTTAATATTCTTGAGGTAGTTCGTTTACCTAAGGCACAATCGGTCCCCAGTACAGCCACCTTAACCGACTTAACTTCTTTTATTTTTCCATTCCAGAAATGCAGGTCCTTGAATTTCTTGGGCTTTCGCACATCAATAATTTCAAGGCCTTTTTGATCGGCCAGGGCTTTCAGGTCTTCATGGTCAGAAACATAATCGTGCAGGCCATTTACAATGCTAAGGTTATGGTTTAAAGCCTCTACCAGCAAATCGTGGAGCGACTCCGGGATTACGCCACCCTTTGTGGCCACCCCAATAATGCAATACTGTGCTTGTTTGCCTGACGTTTTCAAAAATTCCGGAATGGAGGCATATACCGGCAAGTTTCGGTGCTTTCCATCCAGCACTTCCCCGGCATCCCTGCCAGCCGATTTGTTATCGATGATACCCAGGATGTTAAAACGCTCGGTACCCCGTATAAGTCCGTGTGCGGTTTTGGCGTTACTACTGTCGAGATAACCACCTGTAATGACAATTGCGTTGCTCTTCATACAAAATTTAAAGGCATGAAAATTGAGTTTTAATTAAGAGTTTTCAAAGGCATTGGGATTGGTTTTCGCTAATTTTGTTAAAAAAGGAGGTTGACATGAAAAGCTTACTGGTGAGTTTGATCATTCTGAGCGCGTGTAGCCTGATGGCACAAACGCTAACCGGAACATGGCAGGTGGTAAAGCAAGGCAACTGCATGGGAAATGAATTTGGCGAACCTTCTGAAACGGAGGAAGAACTCTTGGAAAGTATGTCATCCCTGGCAGGCAATGCCCCGAAAACCATGACCTTTAATGCCGATGGGTCGGGCGAAGAAAACTGGCGTTCGCGTGGAAAGAAAAAGGCCACAGCAAAAGAAAAATTTCTGTACCGCTATACCAATGAAGCCCTTTATTTTCTCGACAAAAAATCCAGACTGATCACGGACACTTTTATTATCGAAGACCTTTCTTCTTCATCGCTCAAAATGTTCAATAAAGATCGCTCCTGCGAACGTGTGGAACTGGTGCGCATAAAGTAATATGCAGGAAACCATCGAAAAAAAGGATGTACGCAAGCTCACCCTGGATGAACTGAAAAATTTTTTCGTCCGGCATGGTGAGAAACCCTTCCGGGCGCAACAGGTTTACGAATGGTTATGGAAAAAATCAGCGAAAGATTTTGACCAGATGACCAACCTCTCGTTATCCACGCGCGAATTACTAAAACAAAACTTCTCCATTAATCACATTCGGGTCGACAACATGCAACGCAGCGAAGATGGCACCATAAAAAATGCCGTTAAGCTTTACGATGATTTAGTGGTTGAATCCGTTTTAATCCCTACAAAAGACCGCATTACCGCTTGCGTGTCATCGCAAGTGGGTTGCAGCCTCGATTGTAAATTTTGTGCCACCGCTCGGCTGAAACGCATGCGAAATTTATCGCCCGATGAAATTTATGACCAGGTGGTAGCCATTAAAGAACAAGCAGAACTCTTTTTCAACAGGCCGCTTACCAACATTGTGTTTATGGGAATGGGCGAACCGTTGTTGAATTATGCCAATGTACTGGAAGCCATTGGTAAAATCACTTCACCCGAAGGATTAAACATGGCATCCAAACGCATTACCCTGTCCACCGTGGGCATTGCCAAAATGATCAGGAAAATGGCCGATGATGATGTGAAGTTTAACCTTGCTGTTTCACTTCACGATGCCATTAACGAAACACGCTCAGCCATTATGCCCATTAACGAAACCAATCCTTTGGAAGAACTTGCTGATGCTTTGAAATACTGGTATAAAAAAACGAAACGAAAAGTTACCTACGAATATGTAGTTTGGAAGGGGATCAATGACACCCCTGAGCACGTGCAGGCGCTCGTAAAATTCAGTAAACATATTCCCTGTAAAGTCAATTTAATTGAATACAACCCTATTGATGACGGGGCGTTTCAACAGGCTTCACCGGAAGCCGTTCATCTGTACCAATCCACCCTGGAAAAAAATGGTATTGTTGCCCGCATAAGAAAAAGCCGCGGCAAAGATATTGATGCTGCGTGCGGACAGTTGGCAAATAAATCGTAAATACTTCGCCCGCATAACGACTGCAACTTTTTCCTATATTCGAAAAGTCAAGTCAACCTACACATGATTATTTACGAAAAATCCAACCCGCCCTTTCTTATCCGTTTCGTTTCAAAATTTATTGATCAGCAAGTGCCATTGCTTTTGTTGGTGGGTATTCTTGTCATGCTTTCGGTTCTGCTTAAAGAAGCTTCTTTTGTAATCGGGTTGTATATAGCCGCGGGCATTGTGGGCATCTTATTTATTATCACAACGCTTGGTGTATGGCAAAAAGCTGCTGATCGGTTAGTGCTTATTGAACTTCTTAACGATACGCTTCATGTTCAGGCTCAACATTACAGTAGTTTAGTTCACAAGCAAATACCCTTAAAACAGTTATCGATAAGCGTAGCCGTGGCCACTGAAAATAAAAAAGGCTGGAGATCCTTTGAACTTGAAATAGGTGATAAATCCATCAAAGAGCAGTCGCTTGTAGCTGAATTGGATATTTACGAAATCGGCCCGATACTGGAAGCCATTCAAAGCCATAAGCTTAAAAAACCCAATAAAACAGAAATAGACATACTGGAACTTTACAACCGCAGCGGATCAAGACCATTTAATTTTAAGAAGTGGGGAATTATTTTAGGTCTTGGAGCCGTTGCTGTTTACTTGTATCTAAATAAAGAAATGACCTTACAATATCTTAAAGACTTTCAAGTGAAGCCTGGACCTGAAATTGGTGCCTGGCGAAGTGATGCCGATGGATTTCCTTACTACTTTCAGCTAAATATTGACAGTACCTGGGAAGAGAATTATTTTGACAAAACTGGCAAATGGAAATGGGTGCCCGAGGATACGATCAGCCATTCATCTCCCCAACTACATATTTTTACCACCGAATCATTTTCCTATGGCTTCATTGTGCAGCAACTTACTGACAACACGTTTGTGCTGGAAAATCCAACCAATCAGAGAGTGTACTCCTTTAGCCGGCTAAAAGGTGGAAGTTTTTCAAAACCAAACGTTACACAGAGATTCGTTCATTTCATGAACCAATCTACCTTGCTTCCTCCCGACAAAAAAAATCTTTCGGATTGGCTTCGTGCGCTGGACATTCAAGATGAGAATTTTCGGCCTGCACAAGTATTCATTCAATCGGACTCACTGTTTGCAGGGCTGTTAACACGCCAAACAGACCAAAAGCAGTTTATTCTTGGTGTTGATGATTTTAGTCAAAAAAAGTTATTTCTGATGGAATTGAGCAGCACCTCGGGTTGCAATAATTCCTTTTCCCTTTTAACGGAAAAAGGCGGGGCTGCCTTAAAGCAAGAGGAAAATTGTCAGTCGGGTAAGGCCTCAACAAAAGCCATTATCTATCAAATCAATAAAACAGGAGTTCAGCAAGTAGAAGAATAGTTACTTCTTGCTCGCGTTAAAAAGTTTCTCTTTCTCATCTTTGGTCAGGCTTTCATAGCCGTGGTCGGAGATTTTATCAAGGATAGCGTCAATTTCTTCTTGCGAGGTTTTACTGACAGATTTTTTCGATGCCTTTGATTTACGGGGCTCTTCGCTGCGGTACGTAACCTTTACTTTTGGTTTCTCTTTAACCAAATCTTTAAACCAATCCAGCGTAGCGGTTATCCATCCGCCCCAGTTAATGCCCGCCTGCAATTGCTTAATATAAATCAAGCCCATCAATGCACCCCCCAGGTGGGCAATATTTCCGCCCAGGTTAATGCCTTGCCGCACATAAAGCAGCGATAACACCACATAAAACATGGCGATGTACTTGATTTTTACCGGGCCAAAAAACAACAGGTAAAAAGTATAATTCGGTAGCAGTACTGCCGTGCCAACTACAATTGCATAAATAGCCCCAGAGGCACCCACCATACCGGCATTACCAAAAAAACCAGGATTGATATTATAGATGAGCAGATAAGAAATACCCCCCGTTAACCCACCCAGAATGTAGAGTGCCACCAATTTATCACTGCCCATATACTCAACAAACACGCGACCAAACCAATACAACACCAACATGTTAAACAGGATGTGGAAGATGTCCCACATGCTGTGTGCAAACATGTAGGTAATTAACGTCCATGGGCGTGTAAAGAATTCAGAAAGCCCGGAAGGGATCGTGAACTGTTTGTACACAAAGTTAAAAACGAATTCAATGCCTCCGATCCAGCTGAAGAGGTCAAGCACAACAAATACGAGGAAGATTGTCACGTTGATGATGATCAACTGCACATGTGCATTGTTATGCCGATGAAATGCGCTTTTAAATTCTTCAAACATTGCCCTGCACTAATAATATGAACCGCCCTGGCCGCGCCAGATTTTGATGAGGATAAACGCCACTACAATGCCACCCAAGTGAGCAAAATGAGCCACGTTTCCGCTTCGATCCATAATAAACGTTAATCCAAATAAAAAGAATACAAGGTACTTGGCCTTAATGGGAATTGGCGGAATTAGCAACTGCACCTCCATATTAGGAAACAACATGCCAAACCCCATCAACACTCCATAAATAGCACCGGATGCCCCCAGCATTATTCCGCCACCACCGCCAAAAAACAAGTCAATCAACACACTAAAAGCTGCCGCGCCAACACCGGTAATAATGTAAAATAATAAAAACCGTTTCGACCCCCAGAAGGTTTCCAGAATAGGCCCTGTAAAAGAAAGCATCAGCATGTTAAAAAATATATGCATAAATCCTCCATGAGCAAACATATAGGTAAACAACTGGTAAGGTTGAAAACAAGCGGTACGCACATTAAATAAAGCCAGGTAAGCCGTTACAGCATCCTGCCGGTAAAGCATGGAAACACCAAAGCAACCGCCAACATCAATAACGGGCGCTACCATTTGCCCGATAAAAACAATGGCATTGATCATTAACAAATTACGTACAACAGGGGTAAGGTTAAACATGTTGACAAAGGTTAGTTATGGCTTGAAGTACATTCCAATCCTGGCCAAATCTAAAATAAAATACGTTGTTTCCCCATCGGGCGAATAACCGGGCGCCTTGCAGTCTAATAAACTCTCCACCAACGATTTCATTTCCTCTGCAGTAAGCTTATCCCCGATTTTAAGTGCAGCACGTTTGGCCAGGGCGCGGGCCAGGTTTTCCTTTAACGGTAACGACAACTGCGATTGGTTAAACTTAAACTGATCGATCAAACCCTCGAACAAAGCCTTTTCGTTACCCGAAGAAATACCAGAAGGTACACCATGGATTATCACCGTGTTTTTTCCAAAAACCTCAAAGCGAAAGCCCAGCGCTTTTATCTCCTGCTCCATTTCCATGATCAGGGCAAAATCAGCCGCCTGGAAGGATACCGTTTGCGGAAACAAGCTTTGCTGGCTCTCGCCTGTATTGCTTGTTAGCCGGTGGAGAAATTTTTCGAACAAAACACGCTCATGGGCAGCCTGCTGGTGGATCAACATCAACCCGTTTTTTACCTGGCGAAGAATGTAATGATTATGTAACTGAAATAGGGGCTCGTAAACTGTTTTTGCAATATTCTCTTCCTGCTTTGCTTGCAAGAATTCAAGTTCATTTGCCGATAAATCCCGGTGCGAAGTAAGCCCCGACATTCCCTCTCCTTCAAAAAGCTTCTCCCATTGTTGCAGGTTGGAACGTTGAAGAGAGGTTTGAAATCGTTCTTCAAAGTAAACATCACGGGCCGCATCGGTGGGAGTGTTGCTCAACTTGGCAATAATGTTCACATCTTCTGCAAAATCAAGTGCAGGGGCAAGGTTGTTCGCGCCCAATGCCTGACGAACAGCCGACCGAACAACAGCATACACGGCACGCTCATCATCAAATTTTATTTCTGTCTTGGTAGGATGAACATTGACATCAATATGCTTTGGATCTATTTCAATAAACAAAACATAAAAAGGAAAAGAGCTCTCCGTTACCAAACCTTCAAATGCATTCATAACGGCATGATGTAAGTAGTTGCTGCGGATAAAACGATTGTTCACAAACAGGAATTGCTCGCCACGCGATTTACGCGCAAACTCCGGGCGGCCAATATATCCGGTAACTTTTACATAGTCTGTTTCTTCCGTGCAAGGAGCCAATTGCTCCTGGTAGGCTTTGCCGAACACATTTACGATACGGTAGCTGAGTTTACCGGAAGGTAAATCATATATCAGCTCATCGCCCTGGATAAGCGAAAGTGAAACTTCGGGGTTGGCCAACGCCAGTCGCTGAAACTCATCAATGATGTGCTTGAGTTCAACCGGATTGGATTTTAAAAAATTACGCCTGGCGGGAATGTTGTAAAACAGGTTTTTGACACTTATGCTCGTACCCTTGTCGCATGCTACGACCTCCTGTCGCTTTACTTCCGAGCCCTCCACGATTAACAAAGTACCCAACTCCTTTTCGGCCTGGCGGGTTTTCATTTCCAATTGTGAAACGGCTGCAATAGATGCCAACGCTTCACCGCGAAAGCCCATGGTTCGCAGTGTAAAAAGGTCTTCAGCCTTTCTGATTTTTGATGTGGCGTGCCGCTCCAAACTCATGCGGGCATCTGTTTCTGACATGCCCGTGCCATTATCAATCACCTGGATCAGCGCCTTGCCCGCGTCTTTCACCACCAACCGTATGGTTGTGGCCCCTGCATCAAGGGAATTTTCCATCAACTCCTTAACGGCAGAAGCAGGTCGTTGCACTACTTCACCGGCAGCAATCTGGTTAGCAATGGAATCGGGTAAAAGTTGAATAATATCAGACATGGTGGACTTACGGCTTTCGGAAAAATCTGACCCAGATATAAAACGGAATAATTAGTGCCAGAAAATAAATTGACGCGGTACCGTAGTGAAGGTAGGCCATCACCCATATTACCAATATGGTAATAATAACCAAACGTAAAATATTAGCCGAAGGATCAAAGTTTTTGGTTTGCTTGTTGCGGGCAGCGCGAAAAGACCCTGCAATGCGTGAACGATAATCGTCAGCCAGAATTTCTGCGTCATCTTTTTGCCGAAGTTCACGTTGTATGCGTTGCTCCCGTTCCCTGCGCTCTTCATCAAGGGGATCATAGTGACGCGGTGCAAAATTAAACCGCTTGTGCTTGGGTATACGCGTAAAAAGTGAAGGGATTTTCATGACTGGAAAAGTTGTTTGCCTTTGATGTAATGCAACTTTTTAAGCTGCGTCACCATTATTTTATTTGGTACTAAAACTGGTTAATTTAAAGGCCTACAAAAATGGCTCTATTCAGCTTCAATTACAAAAAAGCAAACGGCTTGAACCTTAAAAAAGTTTGGTTGGCGCTCTCCCTTGCCTGCATTGGTGTTTTACAGGTTTTTGGACAAAGTAGCCGCGAAAAATGGGTGGACAGTGTATTTCAGAACTTAACGTTTGAAGCTAAAATAGGCCAGCTTATCATGATGCCGGTGGATGCCTATGCAGGCGATTCAGAAAGAGATAAACTGCTAAACCTGGTCAATAATGTTGGCATCGGAGGCATTGTATTAACGCGTGGCGGGCCTGTAACACAACAACAGTTAGTAAAAGATCTGCAAGCAAAATCATCGGTGCCCCTGCTGGTGGGGTTAAATGCAGAGGAAGGGTTGGGTTCAACACTGGACAGCACATTGGTGTTTCCGCAAACGCTTATGTTGGGTGCCCTTCAGGATGACAGCCTTCTTTATTACTTCGGTAGTGAAGTAGGCCGTCAGCTCAAGGAACTGGGTGTACATATTACATTTGCCCCAACAGCCGATTTAAGCACCACGTTTAAAACAGATGAGCTGGTAAACCACACCTTTGGAGAGAACCCCGGGCGCGTAGCCCATGCAGCCGTACTGTACATGAAAGGCCTTCAACATGCCGGCATTATACCGGTGGCCAAACATTACCCACATTATGGCCTTAAAGTTACCGGTTATGCCAAAGGCATACCGATTATGGGCCTTGCTCAAGACGACAGGCAATCGTTATATCCCCTCCGCCAATTGATTGAAAACGGGTGCCCGGCCATTTTATCATCGTACACACATGATCCGATTTTTCCCGACCGCAGGAAAATTGTGCAAAAGAAAAAACGGATTGTGCCCGAAGCGCTGCCAACACTATACACAGCCGATTACTTGAAAAGAAATTTTAATTTTCAAGGGCTTGTTTTTAGTTATGTTCCCGATGTTAAAGTTGTACTAAAAAAACATCAACCCGGTGATTCCGAGATTTATGCTTTCCTTGCCGGAAATGACATTTTGTTATTTCCCGAAAATATCGGGGCAACCATTCGCAAGCTACGCAGGCAATTAAAAAAGAATCCCGTACTACAAGCGCAGCTCAATGAACGCGTAAAAAAAGTGTTGGCCTTTAAGTACGATGCGGGCTTACCCACACCTGAACCACAAGCCCCGGAAAATCTTTATGAAACACTAAACACCATTGAGGCCAGGGTACTCAGGCGTGATCTTTATGAAAAATCTGTTTCCATTGTATACGATGATGAGCAGTTAGTGCCCATAAAGATACTGGAGAATACAACCTTCGCCTCGCTCTCCATTGGTGAACGGAAAGAAAATGAATTCAGCAATTATCTTTCACGTTATGCTCCATTCGATCATTATCAGTTCCATCAGCCCGATGAGGACACTACACAACTACTGGAAGAGTTAAAGAAATACGATGTGGTGGTGGCTGCTGTATTCCTTACCAGTTCAGGAATACTATCCAAATACCCTGCCCTGCTGGATGAATTGGCGAAACATACCCGGGTAGTGGTATGCAATTTCGGTCCGCCATCAAAACTTAGCTTGTTCACAGCACCGAAAACTATTGTACAAGCCTTTGTTGATGATGCCCTTATGCGCAGGACAGTACCTCAGATTTTATTTGGCGGGCTGGAGGCCAACGGTAAACTTCCGCTTTCCATTAATGAAAAGATTGGCGAGGGTTCAGGCAAAATCGCGCCTTCGCTCGGCAGGCTGTCGTATGCAATACCCGAAGCTGTTGGCGTGAGCAGCCAATCGTTGGAGAGGATATCTGCTATTGTTCGCGAAGCTATTGACACGCATGCTACACCCGGGTGCCAGGTGTTGATTGCAAAAAATGGAAAAGTAATATACGAGCGATCCTTCGGGTGGCACACCTATGACAATAATCAACCCGTAACCGATGAGACCATTTATGACCTGGCCTCAATGACCAAGGTGTTAGGAACGTTGCAGGCGGTAATGTTTTTATACGATCGCGGACTGATTG
Organism: Cyclobacteriaceae bacterium; assembly: GCA_025808415.1. Lineage (NCBI taxonomy): Bacteria > Pseudomonadati > Bacteroidota > Cytophagia > Cytophagales > Cyclobacteriaceae > Cyclobacteriaceae bacterium. Next base: position 843,677 of record CP075525.1, on the reverse strand, counting down.
ACATCAACCGAAAAGTATCTTACTATCTGCCCGAACTGCGAACAACCAACAAAAAGGATATAAACCTTAAGGATGTTCTGGCACACCAGGCAGGGTTGCTCGCCTTTGTTCCGTTGTGGCCTCAAACCATGAAAAACGAAAAGGAGTTTTTGCCTTACTACTACAATTCCAAACGCACAGAAAAATATTCCTTACAGGTTTCCCCAAATCTATTTGCAGCACCGGTTATCCGCGATTCCTTGTGGAAGTGGACTTTTGAATCACGCATGATTGAAAAAACCACACGCACACCCTACACGCTTCGTTATAGCGACATTGGCTTTTGGTTAATGCACCGGTTATCCGAAAAATTGCTCAATCAACCTATGGACGATTTCCTATGGCAAAATTTATATGAACCCATGGGAGCAAGTACCACAGGGTTCAATCCGTTAAATCGCTTTCCTCCATCGCGCATAGCCCCAACTGAATACGACAAAATCTTCCGAAAGGACATGATCCACGGTACCGTACACGATGAACGTGCCGCCATGATGGGCGGTGTTGCAGGCCATGCCGGATTATTCAGCACAGCGCACGATGTAGCCAAACTGGGGCAAATGCTGCTACAAAATGGATATTATGGCGGCCACCAATACCTGAAACCTGAAACGGTTGAATTATTTACCGCCAAACAATTTGAAAATAGCCGAAGGGGGCTGGGCTGGGATAAGCCCATCCAAAGTGATTGGGCAACGCCAACCTCCCTTTTCTCCTCGCCACGCACCTTCGGGCATACCGGTTTTACCGGCACATGCATTTGGATAGACCCCGAATTTGAACTGGTTTATGTTTTCCTGTCAAACCGGGTTTACCCTGACCGTAGTTCTAAACTAATTACGGCCAATATTCGTTCTCGGATACAAGACGTGATTTATCAATCAATTTTCGACTATTGTCAGTACCCAAACCCATTCCTGTGGAGCAGATCAAGATAGGTATAGTATGTTACCCAACCTTTGGCGGCAGCGGTGTAGTGGCCACCGAACTGGGAAAAGCGTTAGCCCAGGAAGGGCATCAGGTTCATTTTATAACGTATTCGCAGCCCAGCCGGCTGGACTTCCTGAATGAAAATATATTCTACCATGAAGTAGAATTCCGGTCGTACCCGTTGTTTGAATATCCGCCTTATGAATTAGCACTGGCCAGTAAAATGGTAAGTGTGGCCATGAACGAAAAACTCGACCTGTTGCACGTGCACTATGCCATTCCACATGCCTCGGCTGCTTATATGGCCAAACAGATACTAAAGACGCAGGGCATTGTTATGCCGGTCGTTACAACCTTGCACGGAACCGACATTACATTGGTGGGCAAAGATGCTTCGTATGAACCGGTAGTTACGTTCAGCATTAACCAATCCGATGGTGTAACAGCCGTATCAGAAGATTTAAAAAGAGAAACGTTCGAGCATTTTAAAATTACCAACGAAATTAAAGTAATACCCAACTTCATCGACCTGGAGAAATTCAAAAAGCAAAAGAAGGACCATTTCAAAAAAGCCATTTGTCCCGAAGGCGAAATGTTGATCGTGCACACGTCCAACTTTCGTAAAGTGAAACGGATTGGTGACGTTATTCAGGTATTCTACAACATCCAAAAAGAAATTCCCGCCAAATTGCTAATGATTGGCGATGGCCCCGAGCGGGTTGGGGCAGAACAACAATGCCGCGACCTGGGCATCTGTAATAACATCCGGTTTCTCGGCAAACTGGAAGCCGTAGAGGAGGTACTTTCGGTGGCCGATTTGTTTTTAATGCCCTCTGAGAAGGAGAGCTTCGGGTTGGCCGCCCTGGAGGCTATGGCCTGCGAAGTGCCGGTGATTTCATCCAACACCGGGGGGATACCCGAATTGAATAGCCAAGGCGTAACCGGCTTTTTGAGCAACGTTGGCGACATTGAAGACATGACACGCAAGGCACTTTTTGTACTGGATAAAAACAACCTCCCGCGTTTCAAGCAAAATGCGCTTAACCGGGCAAAAGAATTCGACATCAGTCGTATACTACCTCAGTATGAAGAATATTATGCCAGGGTTATCGAAAAAACCAACGTAAATGCTATCCGTTAAAAACACTGATAAAATATCAAGTATTATTTTTGCAAAAATTGTGAGAACAGATGGCAACAATAGTAGAGGTGACACCGAAAAACAAAGGAACAAAGCAACTCTTTAAAAACCCGATACTCGAACGGTTAACACGCACGCACATTTCTGTACCGCTTACCGTATTTTTTTTCTATGCTGCGGCATTATTGTATTGGAGCATTACACACACATCGCTCAGCCCCGCACTAACAACCTTATTATTCTTCATCGGTTGGCTGGCATTTACCTGGGTTGAGTATAATGTACACCGGTATGTGTTCCATATGAAGGCCCACACTGAAAAAAGAAAAGAATTGCAGTATACCATGCATGGGGTACACCACGAATTTCCCAAGGATAAGGATCGGTTGGCTATGCCACCTGTGTTAAGCATAACCATAGCTACAGTGTTATTGCTATTGCTACGGTTGGTTATGGGCGACTTTGTTTTTGCTTTCTTGCCCGGATTTCTGGTAGGCTATGCCAGTTACCTGGGCGTACATTACATGGTACATGCCTATCAACCCCCAAAAAACTTTTTAAAAGCCCTTTGGGTAAACCATAGCATCCATCATTATAAAGACGGTGAAATAGTATTTGGGGTGTCCTCCCCTTTGTGGGATTACATTTATGGAACCATGAAGGAGAAGCCAAAATCCGCTTAAGCGGTTGCTTTTTTTTGGTTCAAAAAATAAAAAAGCCATCCGGTACCGGGTGGCTTTTTTTGATGCCGCATTTTAGCCGCAATCAGATTTTTGATTCTTTTACCTCGGCCTGCTTTACGGGCTTTTTAGCATACGTAGCACAGGTGTACGTAGAGCAAGAGCCTAAAATGAGGGCCAAAAGGCTTAAAACCAGTACAGACTTTTTCATAGCACAAATGTTAAAATTTTGGATCAAAAATAGGTTTTGTAAACTGCCGAATATTTTCAGAAACACGGATTATCTTACGTAGGTTCAAAAAATTAAATTCCAAAAAAGAAACAGAATCGATGAATTTGGGGTTAAAAAAGAATTCCCATAAAACACTATGGTAGGCCACCGCTTTAGTCAGTACACGCCCCCTCCCGAAAACGCCAAAAGAGATTTTGAACGCTTGCTTAAGATTTTCCTGCAATTGGCCCTCATCACCTCAGGCAATGTTGCGGAAGCCCTGCAATGGCTTACTGAACTGGATAAACAATACAAGCTTACTACCGATAACTACGGTATCGGTGATTTTATTGAGCAGCTTAAACGCGAGGGCTACATAGATGACAAGGGACCTAACGGAGAACTAACACTTAAAGCGCGAAGTGAACAAAATATCCGGAAATCGGCCCTGGAGGAAATCTTCGGCAAGTTAAAAAAAACGAAGGGTGGCGATCATAGCACTTTTCACAGTGGCCGGGGCGATGAGCAAACCACCGAACGTAGGGATTATGAATTTGGTGACACACTGGAACAAATATCGGTAACGGATTCGTTGCGAAATGCCCAAATCAATCATGGGTTGGATAGCTTTTTTATGACCGAGGACGATTTAGAGGTAATCGAAAGCGAATATAAATCGCAAACCTCCACCGTTTTGATGATCGACATCTCCCACTCCATGATTTTATATGGTGAAGACAGGATTACCCCAGCCAAAAAAGTTGCTATGGCATTGGCGGAGTTGATCACCAGGAAGTATCCAAAAGATACATTAGACATTATTGTTTTTGGCGATGACGCGTGGCAGATCGAAATCAAAGACCTTCCCTACCTGAAGGTGGGCCCATACCACACCAATACTGTTGCTGGGTTGGAACTATCGATGGACATCCTCAGGCGAAGAAAAAATCCCAATAAACAGATCTTCATGATCACCGATGGCAAGCCCACCTGCATTAAACAAGGAATCAAATACTATAAAAACAGTTTCGGGTTAGACCATAAAATACTAGGCAAAACATTAACCCTTGCCACCCAACTAAGGAAGTTAAAAATACCGGTAACAACATTTATGCTGGCCACCGATCCGTACCTGAAAGCCTTTGTGCGGGAGTTCACAAAAACAAATAAAGGCAACGCCTACTACAGCGGTTTACAGGGATTGGGCAACCTGGTATTTGAAGATTTTAATAAGAACAGAAGAAAGAATTATTAGCACACCTAAGGCATGGACATACAGAAGATAAAAACCCTGAAACAATTAAAATCCTCGGGCTATAATACAAAATCGGTAAAGGACGAACTGCGCACTAACCTGATCGAAAAAAAAAGAAAAAAAGAACCGGTATTCAGTGGCATTTGGGGCTATGAAGAAACGGTAATACCTGACCTGGAACGGGCCATACTGGCAGGGCACAACATTAATTTATTGGGTTTGCGAGGGCAGGCCAAAACGCGCATTGCACGTTTAATGATAAACCTGTTGGATGAATATATACCCGTAGTGGAAGGTTCGGAATTAAATGACGACCCGCTTCAACCCATCTCCCGATTCAGTATAGATAAAATAAATGAGCTCCGTGACGATACCCCCGTTTCCTGGCTCCACCGGAATGATCGGTACACCGAAAAACTCGCCACCCCCGATGTTTCCATTGCTGACCTTATTGGTGATGTTGACCCGATAAAGGCTGCCACACTTAAGCTACCCTATTCCGATGAGCGCGTAATCCATTTTGGTTTAATTCCACGGTCGCATCGCGGCATTTTTGTTATCAATGAATTGCCCGATTTACAGGCACGTATTCAAGTAGCACTTTTTAACATCCTGCAGGAAGGCGATATTCAAATCCGCGGCTTTAAAATACGCCTGCCGCTCGACATCCAATTTGTGTTCACCGCCAACCCCGAGGATTACACCAACCGCGGCAGCATTGTAACGCCCTTGAAAGACCGTATTGATAGCCAGATCATAACACACTACCCCAAAACCATCGACATAGGCAAGCACATTACCCGGCAGGAAGCTTCATTAAAAAAAGATCAACAAGAACTGGTTGCTGTGCATGAGTTGGCCACTGACCTTATTGAACAGGTTGCATTTGAAGCGCGTGCCAGCGAGTTTATTGATTCAAAAAGTGGGGTGTCGGCACGGCTAACCATTTCAGCGTATGAAACACTTATAGCTGCGGCTGAGCGAAGGGCGCTTTTAACTGGCGAAAAGAACACCCATGTGCGCATAGCTGACCTTTACAGCATTATTCCATCCATTACAGGTAAGGTTGAATTGGTTTATGAAGGCGAACAAGAAGGCCCAGGCATTGTAGCACAAAACCTTATTGGAAAAGCTATCCGCACGCAGTTTGTTAATTACTTCCCCGACCCGGATAAATTCAGGAAACAAAAAGATAAGAGCCCCTATAAAACCATTACCGATTGGTTTGGTGAAGGCAACAAAGCCGACCTGTTACACGAAAGTGACGACAAGGCTTATGAACAGGTACTAAAAAGTATACCCGGCTTAAAAACTCTTGTACAGGCTTATCACCCTAATCAGCCGGTTGCATTCCAGTTATTACTGATGGAATTTGCACTCCATGGCCTGGCCGAATACAGTTTAATCAGCAAACACAACCTCACCGCTGGACATCAGTTTAAAGATTTATTAAGTTCCATGTTTAATCTCCCTAACGATGATGACGATGAAACCGAAGAAGATGATGACGATGCGGCATTCGGAGGGAATCGGGGTAGATCGTGAGAAGTTAAAAGCGCTGCGCGAATTGGTAGCCAAAGGAGAAGGAGAGCACCTGGAATTTAAACGCAAAGCAACGCATCCTGAAAAAATTGCGCGGGAGATGATTGCCTTTGCCAACAGCAAAGGAGGAACATTGTTGATTGGGGTAGCCGATGACGGCAGCATACCCGGGGTTAAGTTTCCTGAGGAGGAACTGTATGCTGTGCTTAAAACTCTCTCAAAGCTAACCCGGCCCAGCATCAGCTTTAAAAAAGAAATCATCTCCATTTCACCCAACCGGTATGTCGTTTCGTTACAGGTACCTTCAGGTAAAAGAAAACCCTATTTTATCCGTGAAAGCAGGCGTAAGAAACATTGCTATATACGTAAAGCTGACATGAGCATAAAAGCAAGCTGGGAGGTTCAAAAAATCATTCAACTACAAATTAGAAAAACTGACGTTCAGTTTACGTATGGCGAACATGAGCAAAAACTTTTTCGCTACCTGGACAAATCAAATCATATCACCCTTATGGAATTTACTGCACTTAGCGGCCTAAACAAGTACCAGGCGTCTTCTCTGTTAATTCAACTTGTTCTTGCCAATCTTCTTAAAATAGAACCTCATGAAAAAGGCGATCAATACTTTATTCGCTAAAGAAACCTCTTTAACAATTTAATAATGTTGGTAGGACTATAAAGGTATCAAAAAAAATCACTTCTTAAACCCTTTCAGCATTAGGAAGGTTTTTGTTTATTTCGACAACCAAGTTCTTTGTTAAGCATGTCAAAGGGAAAAAAAGAAAAGAAGATATTCGTACTGGATACCTCGGTTATCATTTATGAACACAACTCCATACTCAATTTTGATGAACACGATGTGGGCATACCCATAACCGTACTGGAGGAACTGGACAATTTTAAAAAGGGAAACGACACCAAAAATTTTGAGGCCCGTGAGTTTATCCGCCTCATTGATAAACTCGCCAAAGATCAAATGCTTCACCAATGGAACCCCATTAACGGCAAAGGCAAAGGCGATTTTAAAGTAGTGATGGATACCGGGGGCACCGGAACACTTGATGCCAACCGTGTTTTTAATGAAGACAAGCCCGACCACCGCATATTAAATTCAGCATTGTTGCTGCAAAAAGAAGAGAAAGGAAGAAAGGTGGTTTTGGTTTCCAAGGATGTGAACCTTCGTTTAAAGGCCAAAGCCTTGGGCCTTCATGCTGAAGATTATACTACCGGCAAAGTCCAGAATATTTCTTCGCTGTATTCAGGCAATACGGTAATTGAAGATGTGGATTCAAATGCCATTAACCTTATTTACGAAAAGGGTTATTGCCCGCCCAATGAAATACTCGGAAAAGTAAAGCCTGAGAAAAACCATTATTACATATTAAAGAGCGGTAAAAAATCGGTGCTCGCTTACTATAATCCATTTAACGAAATGGTGGAGCAGGTTGAAAAACGATCGATTTATGGGGTGAAGCCGCGCAATGCCGAACAGACATTCGCCATCCATGCCTTACTCAAACCTGAAATTAAGTTGGTTTCACTTCAGGGTATTGCTGGTACCGGAAAAACACTGATTGCACTGGCTGCTTCACTGGAACAAAAACGTGAATTCAAACAAATCTATCTGGCAAGACCTATCGTACCCCTTAGCAATAAAGACATCGGCTATTTACCAGGAGATATTAAATCCAAATTGAACCCTTATATGGAGCCGCTTTGGGACAACCTGAAGTTTATCCAAAATCAATACAACGAAACCGATAAGGAGTACTCCAAAATTACCGAAATGGTAAATCAGGAGAAACTGGTTATTACCCCACTGGCTTACATACGCGGTCGAAGCCTTTCCAACATTTGCTTTATTGTTGACGAAGCGCAAAACCTTACCCCGCACGAGGTAAAAACCATCATTACCCGTGCGGGTGAAAACACCAAAATAATTTTTACAGGCGATATCTACCAGATTGACACGCCATACCTGGATGCCCAAAGTAACGGGCTGTCGTACCTGATTGACCGGTTAAAGGGCAACGAGCTTTATGCCCACATTACCCTCGAAAAGGGCGAACGTTCAGAGTTGGCCAACCTGGCTAATAACCTGTTATAACAGTTTTCGCTCAATGCAAGATTTGGGGCCATTTTAAAGCTTTCAGGCTTATGAACAGCCTGAATTGAATAGTTTTTTGGCAACGGCCAAAACAAAGGCGTAAGGTTTCCTGGCAAAAAAGATCCATGGGGTTATGAAAGTTCAATTTCCGGCAAATATTAACGTGCCTGAAAACCAAGCGATTATGACCCTATATACCCGCCTTCTATTTTTAGGGTATTAAATCAGAAAAAAGCCCATGTTTAGAAAATTGTATTTCAAGTGCCTGTCTGCTAAAAGCAAAATTTCGGCACTGCGTGATAAGGGAACCATGTTAGGAACCCGCATTAAAAACGGACGTAAAGCTTACTTATTCTTATTGAGGGATTTCTGTGCAGAGGTCATTTTTCAAAACGACAACATCAACATGCATCCTGAGAAGATCACTACCTTTTCAAGTGTTAGCGAATTTAATAATTACTTGGAGCGGGAGTTCCGGTCGGCTTTTTAAAGCAAAACTATTTTTTTAGAACTTTAAGAACAGTTTCCCCAATATCTGCAGGTGATTCTACCACGTGAATACCACATTCACGCATAATTTTCATTTTAGCTGCAGCCGTGTCATCGGCACCACCAATAATTGCCCCGGCATGGCCCATTCTTCTTCCCGGGGGTGCAGTTTGCCCGGCAATAAACCCTACTACAGGCTTTTTATTTCCAGTCTCCTTTATCCAGCGTGCCGCTACGGGCTCATAGTTACCACCAATCTCGCCAATCATCACAATGGCGTCTGTTTCCGGATCATTCATCAGCAGTTCAACAGCTTCCTTGGTTGGGGTACCAATAATGGGGTCACCACCAATCCCAATGGCTGTTGAAACGCCTAAACCAGCCTTCACAATCTGATCGGCTGCTTCGTACGTTAATGTTCCGGACTTTGATACAACCCCAACTTTACCCTTCTTAAAAACAAAACCGGGCATAATGCCAACTTTTGCTTCACCCGGTGTAATTACGCCCGGGCAGTTAGGGCCTATTAATACAACGTCCTTACTCTTAATGTACTTTTTGGCGATCATCATGTCCTTAACCGGAATGCCCTCTGTTATGGCAATAATTACCTTAATTCCGGCATCGGCTGCTTCCATAATTGCATCGGCTGCAAAGGCAGGGGGAACAAAAATGATGGAGACATCCGCACCTGTTTTTTGTACTGCCTCCTGAACCGTATTAAATACCGGGCGCCCTAAGTGTTCGGTACCACCTTTGGCCGGTGTAACTCCACCTACCACGTTCGTACCGTATTCAATCATTTGGCCGGCATGAAAAGTACCTTCCGAACCCGTGAAGCCCTGGACTATAACCCTTGAATTTTTATTCACTAATACGCTCATGGATGTGCATTTTTGATGTTCACAAAAATAGGAGAATATACCGTTCAGCCAAACCAGGCAAAACCCGATGGGACCCCAAAGGGCAGTTTAAAAAAAAGTATAGTTTGTCTGTGAAATGCTCAGTTCACTTTAAAACCGAAACGATCCAAAAACTTCTTATACTCATCCTGGTAAACATCAGGTTCCAGTGCGGCTGCTTCCTGGTATGCCGTTAAGGCATCGATGAGCATAAACTTCTCTTCAAAAAATGAAGCCAGTATGAACTTATCAAGTCCGTTGCCTTCATCTGAAACACCTAACTCTCCTACAGACTCGGACATCTTCTTCTTACGATGACCTGATAATCTTTTTACTGTGTATTGATCGGAGGAGTTTCCATTGGAAGAAGTTACCTTCACAAGAAGGTATGGGATATTTTCATAGCCTTTAGAAAGATCAACCGCATAATTGTTTTCGCTCACCTCATAGGTTGCCAACACCGTTTCCCCAAAATCCATAACAATAACTTTATAGGAGCTTGAACCATCGTTGGTCCAGGCAATAAAGAAGCGATTACCCAACAGTTCAGCTTTTGCTGCATCGGAAGGCAAGCTTAGCATGATATCCTTTTTTACATTTCGGTGAACCGCCCCGGTAGCAGCCAGTTTGTTTCTCTTTTCCTCTTCACTGCTGAGGATAAAGTCGGTATACTTATTTAATGCGCTTGAACCTTTGCCCACCTTGGCTGCAAGATCGGCAACTTTGTGGCTCCCAGGCTCCTTAACCTGAAAGGCCCTGCCACTGGCATGGGAAAGGCCCAAATAACCATTATCTGAAATTTTTATTTCATCCGATACTTTTAATTGTGAACCAACTTTAATGGGCGTCCACTGCTCACCTGATTTAACTTCGGTTTGCCCCTTGCTTTGCAAAACCAGAAAGGCATATGATTGCGACATTACTATAGCGGGCACAAACAGTCCTGCCAATAGTATACATAAGCGAGTAGTTTTCATGATCATGTTTTTAGGCCAGTTAAAATTAACAGAAGGCTATTGTATTAAAAAGAAAAAGCTGCTCCATATAAGTGGGGGCAGCTTTTCAATTGGATATTTTACGTTCTAAGGTTTTTTGAGGCCATGGCGGATCAAAAAGTCGCTATATGTTTCCTGGTAATAGGTTACGTCCGGGGCAAGCTTAATAGCTTCTTCGTAAGCAGCAATGGCATCAATGAAAAGCCCCTGTTCTTCATAGAAGCCAGCCAGGATAAATTTATTTAAGGCTGTCTGCTCACTTACTTCGCCCATAATTTCATTCAACGACTTTTGTACTTTTGCGCGCGCTTCCGGTGAAAGTTTCTTGATCAAATGCATTTTGGAAGATTGGGCAGGGTCAGCTTTGGAGCGAACATCAACAAAAATTCCTGTTTCATTCACAAATTTCGGATCGTTCAGGTTAATTTTTATACTGTTCTCAGCGGTTTCAATTTTTGCCAACTGATCTTCGAACATATTGCTGAGGGTTACAACGTATGGACCCTTTACTTTGCTGGCATCCCAGGTGATTACCGCTTCGTTGTTATAAACACCTGAATGTTGGTTTTCAGGAAGCATTAGCTTGATTGCTTTCGCCTCGGCAATATCACGGTGCACAGCTCCGGTTGCACCCAGTTTACCTTTTTTGTCATCAGAGTTGCTGCTTAAAATAAAATCGGTGTACTTGTTTAAGGCACTTGATCCACCTTTTACTTCAGCTGCCAGATCGGCCACTTTGTAAGGTCCAGCCTTTTTAACTTCCACAGGTTTTCCGGTAACGTGTATCAAACCAAGGTAGCCGTTATCTGCTAACTTTAACTCATCGCCAAGTTTAAGGCTGGCACCTGTTTTTATGGGTTGCCATGAATCGCCCGACTTAACTTCGTTTGTGCCTTTATTAGCCATTACCTTAAAAGCAACGTCTTGCGAATAGCCATCACCCATGTATGCGATCAAGCCTAAAACGATTACTATTCTTAACATTTTCATAACTGTAAACTTTTTATTAGAGGGTTAAATGTACGAATTTATTAACTATCGAGGGTTTATACCTGAGGCTCGCCTTTGGTAAACCATTTGTTTTTCAACCGTTTGGCGGAATTTTTAATAACCCCCATATAAATTTCATAGGAGTCTCCAACCAAGGCTATAGCCGCCAGGGTAATCGTGGTATCGAACTTATAGCTAAACAAGTCAAAAACCTCCACCATAATCAACGTTAAAATCACAAGTTCAGCAACCTGTATCAGCTTGGTTATACCATCATACCAGTCGGGCAACTTGATGTAGATTAGCGAAAATAATGCCACGTTTAAGTAGCACAAAACAATGGCCAAAAGCCACTCCTGCCACTCATCCATGGTGTCTACATAATCCTCGTTAAGGATCATGGATACAATATTGGCATGCACTACCACCCCAAACATATCGGGATTGGCTTTGCCGGCCATTTTGAGGTTTAACGGAGTAAAAAACTTATCGCTCCAGGAAGGATCTCCGAACTCCTTTCCCAGGAAACCAAAGATGACCACTTTTCCTTCGATCATGGAGGGCAAAAAGTTTTCGGTAAAAACATCATCTACATCCAGCGTATAAAAAACCTGTGGGTATTTTGTTTGCCCAAAAAAGTCGGCAATATTTCCGCGGTAGTTGATTACTTCTGAAAAATTATCTCGCTGCAAAAATTTTTTTGTTCGGGCAGAATCGTAGATCAAAGCCATTTGCACCGCAAAAGCAAAATGTTCCTTTCCGTTTACTTCCATTTTAGGATTAAAGGTTCTGCAGGTTTTAACATCGTCCTGATAGGCCGCCTCCGTTTCTAAACTGGCGTACCCTTCGGCAAACATTACATCCGTAAAAAGTGGATCAGACACCTCTAACGAATCATAAACATCTTCAACATCTTGCCGGCTTAAGGCTAAAGACTTAAGCAACTTGCTCACCAATACAACATTTCCGGCTTCTTTTATGGCATCACTAAGCATAATATTACCGATTGAATCCTTTAGCGGAGGGCAAAATACAGTGTCGCGCGGAAGTCCCTGGCAATTGTAGAAGCCATCGATACCAATTACTTTAGGTTTGTGCTGACTGATTATCCGGATTTGTTCGGCTACTTGTCTCCTGCTCAGTTCACCAATGTTTACTACAACAATGTTCGTGTCAAGAGGAGGATCTTCTCGAAGCTGTGAAAAGACATAATCCGTCAATTCCACATCGGCCAACGCCTGGCCAATCGAATCAAACGCATCAAATAGCCTAAGTTGTGTTAACCTGTAGATTCCTCCCATCAACAGGAAGATAAACAAGGTGGCTATTGCGGCATCAATCCAGAAATATTTATTCATGAGGGGGTTTGGTATCAGGTAAATTTAGAAATTTAACCACTTATTCATAAATCAATATACCTTGAAAGCCCGGCTTGACCTGCAAGAATATGTAAATGGAATACTTCAGGGTGACCGGGTAGTGCTGGCGAAAGCCATTACCCTGGTTGAAAGTGAACTTCCGTCCGATCGTGCATTGGCCGATCGTCTTTTGGAGGAGGTGCTGTCTAAAACAGGCAACTCCATCAGGGTGGGCATCACCGGTGTTCCGGGCGTTGGGAAAAGTACATTTATTGAAGCCTTTGGAAAGTATGTTACCGGCACGCTGAAAAAGAAAATTGCCGTGCTTACCGTTGACCCAAGCAGCCCACTGACCAAGGGCAGCATTTTAGGCGACAAAACACGGATGGAAGATTTGGCCAAAAACCCGCTGGCATTTATCCGACCATCGTCATCAGGTGAGGCCCTGGGGGGAATAACCCACCGAACGCGCGAAGCTATTCACCTATGCGAAGCGGCCGGCTTTGAAGTAATGCTGGTTGAAACTGTTGGCGTTGGTCAATCCGAAACAACTGTAAAAAAATCGGTTGATTTTTTTCTGCTGCTGATGCTGGCCGGGGCCGGAGACGAATTGCAAGGCATAAAGAAAGGCATTATGGAAATGGCCGATACAATTGCCATTACCAAAGCCGATGGTGACAATAAAAGAAAGGCTGCCGAAGCACAGGCCGAATACCAACACGCCTTGCACCTGCTTCAACGCAACGAAACAGAATGGATACCGCGTGTTGTAACCTGTTCGGCCATTGCCGGAGAGGGTATTGATGCCCTTTGGAACATCCTCTTGGAATTTAAACACACCTTGACAAAAAATGGTCACTTCGATTCCATGCGCAGGCAACAGCAAGTGGAGTGGATGCGTGAGTGCTTCGATCAACTTCTTAAAATGCGAATTCAAAAATCACCTCAATACCTTGAACAATTAAAAAAGAATGAGCTAAAGGTGCTGAACAAAGAAATTACCCCCCAACTTGCTGCGCAAAACCTTTTGGAAGAATTGATCAAGGGCCTTCGTTAAATACAAAACCATGAAACACTTTCTTTGCCTATTAATCATGTTTGCTCTCCTGGTTTCGTGTACTGCAAAGAAAGAACCTATTAAAGATGACAATTCTGGCATCACTCAAAAACACCTTTTGTACGCAAAAGGATTTACTATTTCATACACTAAAAATTCAACCTTAATTGAAGTTACACAACCCTATCCGGGCGCTGCGTTGCCGCTTAAATACCTGCTGGTAAAACAAGGGGAAGAAATACCACCATATGATAGCGAAACCCGGGTGATCACAGTGCCCATTTCAAAAATTGTATGTACCTCAACAACACACATTCCCTTGTTGGATTACCTTAACGAGAGCAATGCCCTGATTGGCTTTCCTACTACCGACTATATCAGTTCAGAAAAAATGAGGGCACGCATTGATAAAGGTGAAATAGTTGAATTGGGGATTGATAAAGGGATGGACATTGAGCGGATCGCAACACTAAAACCGGACCTTGTTATGGCCTATTCCCTGTCGGGGGATTTCGGGCAGTTTAAAAAAATTGAGGAACTGGGATCACCCGTTATTATTAATGCTGAGTACCTGGAAGAGCATCCTCTCGGCAGGGCTGAATGGATAAAATTTATTGCACCGTTTTTCAACAAAGAGAAACTGGCAGATTCGGTATTTCGGTCAATTGAACAGGCTTATCAACGAACTAAAGAAAAGGCTGCGCACACACAAACAAAACCAACCGTAATGAGCGGTATTGTTTATGGCGATACATGGTTTTTGCCGGGCGGGAAAAATTTTGCTGCCCAATTAATATCCGATGCCGGTGGGCATTACTTGTGGGAAGAAAACACATCGAATGGGTTCCTTCAGTTGAGCTTTGAATCGGTGTACGAAAAAGCATATAAGGCTGATCTATGGATCGGGGTGGCTTCTTTCAAATCATTAAAGGAAATTGAATCGGCCGATAAGCGCTACGCCAAATTCAGGCCTTTCCAAACAAGCCAGGTCTATACGTACGATGCACGCAAAGGGGCCAAAGGGGGAAGCGAGTTTTTAGAATTGGGGTATTTGCGCCCGGATTTAATACTTCAGGATTTGGTTAAAATAATCCACCCGGATTTGTTGCCTGAACACACGCTATACTTTCATAAAAAACTTCAATAAAAAAGAAAGCCACCAGTACATCGTGCTGGTGGCCGCTTTTTAAATTCATAGAAAAATGAAACTACACTTTGATTTCTACATCAACACCACTAGGAAGTTCAAGTTTCATCAAGGCATCCACAGTTTTTGCACTGTTTGAGTAAATGTCAACCAGGCGCTTATAGGTACACAGTTGAAATTGCTCACGAGACTTTTTGTTTACGTGAGGCGAACGTAACACCGTGAATTTTTCCTTTTCTGTAGGCAAAGGAATGGGGCCGCTCACTACTGCGCCAGTTGCTTTTACTGCTCGCACAATTTTCTCAGATGACTTATCAACCAAATTATGGTCGTAAGACTTGAGTTTGATTCTGATTTTCTGGTTCATGATCTAAACGTCTTTTAGATATTTATTTTGCGGCAACAGCGCCTTTTACTTCGTCAATTACTTTTTCGGCAAGGTTTTTCGGAACCGGTGCATAATGCGAGAACGTTAACGTAGCCGATGCACGACCTGAAGTAATGGTTCGCAAATCAGTAACATATCCGAAAAGTTCGGCCAGCGGAACGTCAGCTTTAATTACCTGGGCACCGCCACGGCTATCCATACCTTTCATGACACCACGTCTCCTGTTCAAATCACCGGTTACAGAACCCGTAAACTCATCAGGAGTCAACACTTCCACGCTCATGATAGGCTCCAGCAATTGCGGGTTACATTTTTTAGCAGCTTCCTTGAAACCAATGCGTGCTGCCAGTTCAAACGAAAGCGAATCAGAGTCAACATCGTGGTAAGAACCGTGGAACAACCTTACTTTCATTGAATCGATCGGGTAACCAGCAAGCGGCCCGTTAACCATAGCCTGCTCGAAACCTTTTTGTACAGGCTGGATAAATTCACGGGGAATTACACCACCAACAATATCGTTAATAAACTCAAGTCCTTCTTTTCCATCTTCGCGGGGGCCAATCTCAAACACAATATCAGCAAACTTACCACGACCACCGGTTTGCTTTTTGTAAACTTCCTTATGCTCAACAGAAGAGGTAAGCCATTCTTTGTATGCGACTTGCGGAGCACCTTGATTGATCTCCACTTTGAATTCGCGCTTCAAACGATCAATAATAATTTCAAGGTGCAATTCACCCATACCACGAAGGATGGTTTGCCCTGTTTCCTGATCGGTGTGTACGCGAAGGGTAGGATCCTCTTCAACAAGTTTAGAGATTGCCATACCTAACTTATCCACATCGGCCTGTTTCTTAGGTTCAATAGCATAACCAATTACAGGCTCAGGGAATACCATTGACTCCAATACCACTTTACGTTTCTCATCGCAAAGCGTATCCCCTGTTTTGATGTCCTTAAAACCAACTACCGCTCCAATATCACCAGCGGTTAAGCGCTCAATCTGGTTTTGCTTGTTAGCATGCATTTGGAATACGCGAGAAATCCTTTCTTTTTGATTGGAACGCGTATTAAAAACGTATGATCCTGACTCCAGCACACCAGAATAGGCACGGATGAAGCACAAGCGACCAACAAATGGGTCGGTAGCGATTTTAAATGCAAGCGCTGTAAATGGTTCTTTATCGTCAGGCTTAATGGTTACTTCCGATTCATCATCCGGGTTTGTTCCGATAATATTATCCTTATCGAGCGGTGATGGTAATAACTCCATCACGTAATCCAGCATGGTTTGAACGCCCTTATTTTTGAAGGACGAACCACAAACCATCGGAACGATGGCCATGTCAATGGTAGCTTTACGGAGCGCGGTAATTACCTCTGTTTCCGTAATGGTTTCAGGATCGTTGAAGAATTTTTCCATCAGCGACTCATCATACTCAGCCACGGCTTCCAGAAGTTTCTCGCGGTATTCCTTTGCCTCCTCTACCATATCTTCCGGAATAGGAACAACCTGGAAAGTCATCCCTTTGTCCTCTTCATTCCATATAATACCCCGGTTGTTCACCAGATCAACAACCCCTTTGAAGTTCTCCTCGGCACCAATTGGCAATTGCAGGGCCACAGCCTTGCTGCCCAATTTCTCCTTCACTTGCTTGCAAACACCAAGGAAGTCAGCCCCGGCACGGTCCATTTTATTTACAAAACCAATACGTGCTACTTTGTAATTATCAGCCAGGCGCCAGTTCGTTTCAGATTGCGGCTCAACACCATCAACTGCACTGAACAAAAACACAAGTCCATCCAACACACGCAGTGAGCGATTTACTTCAACGGTAAAATCAACGTGACCGGGTGTATCAATAATGTTGACGTGGTATTTGTTGCCTTTGTAATTCCAATAAACAGTTGTAGCAGCAGAGGTAATGGTAATACCACGCTCCTGCTCCTGGGCCATCCAGTCCATGGTTGCAGCACCATCGTGAACTTCGCCAATTTTGTGGTTTACACCAGCATAGTAAAGGATGCGTTCAGTAGTGGTTGTTTTGCCCGCATCAATATGCGCGGCAATTCCAATGTTTCTTGTGTATTTAAGATCGCGTGCCATTCGTAGTCCTGCTCCTCAATTAAAATCTGAAATGTGAAAAGGCTTTGTTTGCCTCAGCCATGCGGTGTGTATCATCTTTCTTTTTGATTGCAGCACCTTCGCCTTTTGAAGCTGCTATAATTTCACCTGCCAACTTGTCCATCATGGTTTTCTCGCCCCGCATGCGGGCATAGTCGATTAACCACTTTATGCTCAGGTTGATTTTACGCTCAGGGCGAATTTCAACAGGTACCTGAAAAGTAGCCCCACCAACACGCCTGCTCTTCACCTCTACAGAGGGCATTAGGTTGTTCATGGCACGCTTCCAAACCTCCAGGCCATTCTCATTGGTTTTTTTCTCAACCAATTCTATGGCATCATAAAAGATAGCGTAGGCAGTGCTTTTTTTACCCTGTTCCATTAAGTAGTTCACGAACTTAGTTACCAACGTATCCTGGAATTTTGGATCAGGGAGCAGGTATCTCTTTTTGGGTTTTGCTTTTCTCATGAGCTTGTATAATTATTTTTTAGCGCCTTTTGCAGGGGCAGCAGCGGCACCGGCTTTAGGGCGTTTTGCACCATATTTTGAACGGCTTTGGAGCCGACCATTAACACCGGCAGTATCCAATGCGCCACGAACAATGTGGTAGCGAACACCCGGAAGGTCTTTTACCCTGCCACCACGGATCAGTACAATAGAGTGCTCTTGAAGGTTGTGGCCTTCTCCAGGAATGTAAGCGTTAACCTCCTTTTGGTTGGTTAACCGAACCCGCGCCACTTTACGCATAGCCGAGTTAGGCTTCTTCGGTGTAGTGGTATACACACGGGTACAAACACCCCTGCGTTGAGGGCATGAATCAAGGGCTGGAGATTTTGACTTGGAAGTCAATTTTCTTCTGCCTTTTCGCACAAGTTGTTGAATGGTCGGCATTTATATCAGTTTATTATAAACCTCTTAAAAATTAGGACTGCAAAGGTATTATAAAGAAAGAAAGGATACAAAGCCTTTGGAAAAGATTTTTGGTGAGGTTTTATGCGTTTCTACGCTGTTTTGACTGTTTTTTAACTAAGCCTCGCCCATGGTACCTCCAAAATTCATGGGGAATTTTGGCATATCAGGAGTTTGCTTGATAGGGCCAAAAGAGTTCTCGTACTTGTCGATATTATCCTTAAGGGCAGCCAATAAACGCTTGGCGTGCTCAGGTGTAATAATTACCCTCGACTTTACACGTGCCTTGGGAACACCCGGCATTAAACGAATAAAATCAATTACAAACTCGCTATTGGAATGGGCAATCATGGCCAGGTTGGAATAAATGCCCTCGGCAATTTCCTCAGATAGTTCAATATTGATCTGATTTGGAGCTTGCTTATCTTTTTTGTCTTCGGCCATTCGTATTCAGATTAAGTCACTGGTCATCAGTCACTTCTTTAATAACTGATGACCAGTGGCTATTAATTTTAGTCCTGCAATTCCTTTTCCCGATCTCTCTCCTTGGTGTCAAGGGCGCGGGTAAGGTTATCATACTCATCCTTATGGGTAACGATAATGCTGTTGAACCTACGCTGTCCGGTTCCGGCAGGGATGAGGTGCCCAACGATCACATTCTCTTTCATACCCAATAACCGGTCAGCTTTACCACGAATCGCAGCTTCGCTCAACACTTTCGTAGTTTCCTGGAACGATGCAGCAGACAACCAGCTCTCGGTTTTCAACGATGCCTGGGTAATACCCTGCAACGTTGGCCTTGAAACTGCCGCCAATGCATCACGTACCTCAACCAATTTTTGGTCTTTCCTACGCAAGGATGAATTCTCATCGCGAAGTTCACGGCTGGTTACAATCTGACCGGGCTTAAACTTATCCGAATCACCAGCATCAACAACAACCTTCTTATCCAGTATCTTATCGTTCTCTTCACGGAACGAGAACTTATCAACATACTCTCCGGGCAAGAAGTTGGTATCACCCTGATCAATAATTTCAACCTTCTGCATCATCTGGCTCACGATAGCTTCAATATGCTTATCGTTAATCTTTACACCCTGAAGGCGGTATACCTCCTGAATTTCATTTACCAGGTATTCCTGAACGGCCGTGGGGCCTTTAATTGCCAGAATATCACCGGGTGAAATTGAACCGTCTGACAAGGGCTGTCCTGCTTTTACGAAGTCGTTGTCCTGAACAAGAATGTGTTTTGACAACGGCACCAAGTAACGCTTCTGAACGCCATCGCGTGACTCGATAAATATTTCCCGGTTACCGCGCTTAATTCCGCCATACGTTACAACGCCATCAATCTCACTTACTACGGCTGGGTTCGATGGATTACGCGCCTCGAACAATTCCGTTACGCGTGGCAAACCACCCGTAATGTCACGGGATTTTCCGATTGTGCGTGGTATTTTCACTAAAACCTGGCCAGCTTTGATCTTCTCACCCTCTTCTACGGCTAAGTGAGCGCCCACCGGTATGTTATACGATTTAGTCTCAACCTTGCCGTTTACAATTATCGCTGGGTTCTTCGTCTTATCGCGGGTCTCGGTGATCACCTTCTCGCGGTGGCCGGTTTGTTCATCCGATTCTTCTTTATACGTAATACCTTCAATGATTGCCTCATATCCGATTTCACCATCAAATTCTGAAAGTATCACAGCATTGTACGGATCCCAAAAACATAGCTCATCCCCTTTATCTACTTGCTGGCCATCTTTTACTTTTAAGAAAGCACCGTAAGGAACGTTGTTTGAAATCAACACACGTCCTTTCTCTTTATCCAGGATACGTATCTCACCTGTGCGGCCCATCACCACCTGAACCTTGTTGCCTTCCCTATCGGTAGTGTCAACAAAACGAACGCCTTCAAATTCAACCACACCAGGGAATTTGGCTTTGATGTTTGCATCAACGGCAATGTTTGAAGCCGTACCACCCACGTGGAATGTACGCAACGTAAGCTGTGTACCCGGTTCTCCGATGGATTGTGCGGCAATTACACCCACAGCCTCACCTACTTCAGCCATTTTTCCTGTGGCAAGGTTGCGTCCGTAACATTTAGCGCAAGCACCCATTTTCGATTCACAGGTAAGCACTGACCTGATCTCTACTTCTTCAATACTTGTTTCTTCAATGAGTTTTGCAATCTCATCGGTGATTTCAGCGTTGGCCGGACAAATTAACTTTTCGGTCAGCGGATCATAAATATCATGAACCGTTACCCGTCCTAATATCCTTTCAGATAAAGGCTCAACTATATCCTCGTTATCCTTTAATGCTGTAACCTTGAGGCCTCGCAGCGTGCCGCAATCCCCTTCTGTTATTACAAGATCGTGGGCAACATCCACTAACCTTCGGGTCAGGTAACCTGCATCGGCAGTTTTTAACGCAGTATCGGCAAGACCTTTACGCGCACCGTGTGTCGAAATAAAGTACTCCAATACATCCAATCCTTCTTTGAAGTTTGAAAGGATGGGGTTTTCAATAATGGAACCTACTGAACCGGCAAGGTTCTTCTGAGGTTTTGCCATCAAACCACGCATACCGCCCAACTGACGAACCTGTTCGCGGGAACCCCGGGCACCAGAGTGCATCATCATATAGATCGGGTTGAAACCCTGATCATCCTCTTCCAACTGGCGCATAAGCGTGTTGGTAAGCATGGTATTGGTTCTTGTCCAGATATCAATTACCTGGTTGTAGCGCTCGTTATCTGTAATCAAGCCCATCATGTAGTTGTTCCAAACGGCATCAACTTCCTTCTGTGCTTCCGATACAAACTTTTCTTTCTCTGCAGGAACTTTCACATCATTCAAGCCCATGGATAATCCGCCTTTATAGGCCATTTGAAATCCAAGGTCTTTGATATCATCGAGGAACTTAGCTGTTTTGGAAAGCCCCGCAAGCTTATACACATCAGCAATGATGGTCTGTAGTTTCTTTTTGGTCAGTAGTTCATCAACAAAACCAACTTCTTCAGGAACGTATTGATTGAACAATACCCGACCTGCTACAGTATCAATAGTTTGGTGCTTTAGTTCACCGGTATTCTTATCCCTTACTTTAACCCGCACCTTCACGTGCGCGTGTTTGGCTAGTTTGCCTTCGTTGTGCGCAACAATAACTTCCTCTGACGAAAAGAATCGTTTGCCTTCGCCCAGTACAGGTTTTTCTGCAGTACCTTTTCTTCCCTTTGTAAGGTAGTATAAACCCAGTACCATGTCTTGCGATGGAACGGTAATGGGCGCACCATTAGCAGGGTTTAGAATGTTGTGCGATGAAAGCATAAGTACTGATGCTTCAAGAATTGCTTCTTGTCCAAGCGGCACGTGAACGGCCATTTGGTCACCGTCAAAGTCAGCGTTAAACGCAGTACATACCAACGGGTGCAATTGGATAGCTTTTCCTTCGATAAGTTTTGGTTGGAACGCCTGGATACCTAATCTGTGGAGCGTTGGTGCGCGGTTCAACAGAACAGGGTGTCCCTTCAACACGTTTTCCAAAATATCCCAGATCACAGGATCTTTACGATCAACGATTTTCTTTGCCGATTTGACTGTTTTTACAATTCCTCTCTCAATAAGCTTGCGGATAATGAATGGCTTGAATAATTCAGCTGCCATGTCCTTTGGCAATCCGCATTCATGCAGTTTCAATTCCGGGCCAACAACGATTACCGAACGACCGGAGTAGTCAACGCGCTTACCTAGCAAGTTTTGACGGAAACGTCCTTGCTTACCTTTCAGCATATCACTCAACGATTTCAAGGCACGGTTTCCATCGGAGCGCACAGCATTTACTTTTCGGGAGTTATCGAACAATGAGTCAACGGCTTCCTGAAGCATGCGCTTCTCGTTACGCAGGATTACTTCAGGGGCTTTAATATCAATAAGTCTCTTTAAACGGTTATTACGGATAATAACACGTCTGTAAAGGTCATTTAAATCAGATGTTGCAAACCGACCACCATCCAACGGTACAAGCGGGCGAAGTTCAGGCGGAATAACCGGAACCATTTTGATCACCATCCACTCCGGGCGGTTTTCAACGCGTGTGTTGGCCTCACGGAATGCCTCAACCACCTTCAAGCGCTTTAAAGCTTCAGCCTTACGCTGCTGTGAAGTATCCGTTGCTGCCTGGTGTCGCAGATCGTATGAAAGTGTATCTAAGTCAAGGCGGGAAAGCAACATCTCCAATGCCTCTGCACCCATCTTGGCAATAAACTTTTTAGGATCGTTATCATCCAGCAACTGGTTTTCACGGGGTAGCTTATCAACAATATCGAGGTATTCCTCTTCTGTCAGGAAATCCATTTTGTTGATGCCGTCCTCTTCCTTTATACCCGGTTGGATAACAACAAACCGTTCATAGTAAATAATCTGGTCGAGCTTTTTAGTTGCGAGGCCAAGCAGATATCCAATTTTATTTGGTAATGAACGGAAATACCAGATGTGTGCCACCGGTACAACCAACTCAATATGACCCATGCGTTCACGTCTTACCTTCTTCTCGGTAACTTCTACCCCGCAACGATCGCAGATAATGCCCTTGTAGCGTATACGCTTATATTTTCCACAGTGACATTCCCAGTCTTTAACTGGACCGAAAATACGTTCGCAGAACAAGCCGCCCATTTCAGGCTTATATGTTCTGTAGTTGATGGTTTCAGGCTGTGTCACCTCGCCATGCGAACTCTCCAGTATTGACTCAGGAGAAGCCAGGCTGATGGTGATTTTTGAAAAATCGCTGTTGAATTTTTTATTTTTTCTGAAAGACATCGGGTTGTTGTTTTAGTCTTTAGTGATAATACTAGTTGTTAGTTGTTGGTTGTTAGTTGTTGGTTTCTCAAAACAAATAACCAACAACTAACAACGATCAACATTGGTTAATCCATTGTAATCTCAAGGGCTAACCCTCTCAGTTCATGTACCAATACATTGAATGATTCAGGGATATTTGGCTTACGCATATTCTCACCCTTCACGATAGATTCGTAAGCCTTGGCACGACCTATCACGTCATCGGACTTGATGGTAAGGATTTCCTGAAGGATGTGCGAAGCGCCAAAGGCCTCAATCGCCCAAACCTCCATTTCACCGAAGCGCTGGCCACCAAACTGCGCTTTACCGCCCAACGGTTGCTGCGTGATGAGTGAATATGGGCCAATTGAACGTGCGTGCATTTTATCGTCAACCAGGTGACCAAGCTTCAGCATATAGGCTACCCCTACGGTTACCGGTTGATCAAATTTCTGGCCTGACAAGCCATCGTACAGGTAAGTTCTTCCAAATTCAGGAAGACCTGCTTCCTTCAATTCGTTCTGAACTTCTTCCAATGAAGCCCCATCAAAAATTGGAGTAGCATATTTACGACCCAATTTCAAACCGGCCCATGCAAGCACAGCCTCGTAAAGCTGTCCGAGGTTCATACGGGAAGGTACGCCTAGCGGGTTTAAGCAAATATCAACCGGTGTTCCATCTTCCAGGAATGGCATATCTTCATCACGAACAATGCGTGCCACAACACCTTTGTTACCGTGACGACCCGCCATTTTATCGCCTACTTTCAATTTGCGTTTCTTCGCAATGTATACTTTGGCCAGCTGAACGATACCCGTAGGCAATTCATCACCTACTTCAAGTGTAAAGCGTTCACGCTTAAACTCACCGGCTATTCCATTACGCTTTACCAGGTAATTTCTTACCAACTGACCAACCAAATCATTGGTATGATCATCAGATGTCCAGTTATCCAGGGAAACGTCAGCAATCAGGTTTACTTCTTCAGGAACAGCGTAGTTGCTTTCGTCACGATAAATATTCTTGTCAGGGAAGAGATTGTTCTCAATTACCTTCGAAGAAAATTTAACACCCTTACTGATAAGTTCGTCACCAAACTTGTGCTTCACACCGTTGCTTGATTTACCGTTCAGCAAGGCGGTAAGCTTCTTGATCATCTCAGTGCGCAACTCCGAAAGCGTTTTGCTGTATTTTGATTTCAGCGCATCCAGCTCTTTCTTCGACTTGCTGCGGATATCTTTATCTCGTTTAGGCCGTGAGAATAATTTTGTATCGATAACCACTCCCTTTAATGATGGGGGTGCCTTAAGCGAAGCATCTTTCACATCACCAGCCTTGTCACCAAAGATGGCGCGGAGCAGTTTTTCTTCAGGTGTCGGATCAGTCTCACCTTTTGGAGTAATCTTACCGATCAAAATATCACCTTCTTTCACCTCGGCACCCACACGGATGATACCGTTTTCATCCAGATGCTTAACGGCTTCTTCGCTTACGTTAGGGATTTCAGAAGTCAGTTCTTCCTCGCCACGCTTAGTGTCGCGCACCTCCAATTCAAATTCTTCAATGTGAATGGAGGTGTAAACATCATCACGCACAACTTTTTCAGAAATAACAATCGCATCCTCAAAGTTATATCCCTGCCACGGCATGTAGGCCACAACCAGGTTTCTTCCTAAAGCCAGCTCGCCATTATTGGTGGCATAACCTTCAACAAGCGGCTGACCTTTTGTAACCCGATCCCCTTTTCTGACAAGCGGGGAGTGATTAATACAGGTATCCTGGTTGGTGCGCCTGAACTTCACCAGGTTATAGGTGCGTACTTCATTATCGAAGTTTACGGAACGTTGTTCTTCCGTTACATCATATTTGATAACGATCTTCTTCGCGTCAACAAATTCTACAACACCATTGCCTTCGGCCGTTATCAATGCGCGCGAATCCAACGCAATGCGTCCCTCCAGGCCAGTGCCCACAATAGGAGCTTCCGGGCGTACCAGGGGCACTGCCTGACGTTGCATGTTTGAACCCATCAAGGCACGGTTTGCGTCATCATGCTCAAGGAATGGAATCATCGAGGCTGCCACCGAAACAATCTGGTTCGGGGCAATATCCATATACTTAAGATCCTTTGGTTCAACCACCGGGAAGTCACCTTCGAAGCGGGCTTTCACCTTCTCCTCAATAAACTCACCGTTAGGCTTAACCTTAATGTTTGCCTGGGCTATGTTATGGGTATCCTCTTCCTCAGCCGTAAGGAATATGATTTCCTTACCCTTTACTTTTCCATTTTCGATTTTACGGTAAGGCGTTTCAATAAAGCCCATCTTATTCACTTTTGCATGAACGCAAAGTGATGAGATAAGGCCAATGTTCGGTCCTTCGGGCGTTTCGATTGTACACAAACGACCGTAGTGTGTATAGTGTACATCGCGCACTTCAAACCCTGCACGTTCACGTGAAAGACCACCTGGACCGAGGGCTGACATTCTACGCTTGTGCGTAATCTCGGCCAGTGGGTTAGTCTGGTCCATAAACTGTGAAAGCTGGTTTGTTCCGAAGAACGAGTTGATAACCGAAGACAATGTGCGCGCATTGATCAAGTCAACGGGTTTAAAGTCTTCGTTGTCACGTACGTTCATCCGTTCCTTAATGGTTCGGGCCATACGGGCAAGACCAACACCAAACTGGGTGTACAATTGTTCGCCAACCGTACGCACCCTGCGGTTACTCAAGTGATCGATATCATCGATCAATGCTTTTGAGTTGATCAGGCCGATGAGGTACTTAACAATAAGAATGATATCTTCTTTGGTCAGTACGCGCTGATCGTAACCAAGATCAAGCCCAAGTTTCTTATTTATACGGTAACGCCCTACTTCACCAAGGTCGTAACGTTTTTCACTAAAGAACAAGCTTTGGATAATATCCCGCGCAGTTTGTTCATCAGGGGCTTCTGTATTTCTAAGCTGACGGTAGATTTGTTCTACAGCCTCTTTCTCGGAGTTAGAGTTATCTTTTGCAAGCGTGTTGAAAATGATGTGGTAATCGGCCACGTTAACATCTTCGCGGTGTAAGATGATAGATTTCACACCGGATTCAAGAATTGTGTCTACATCCTCCTGCGATAACACGTGGTCGCGTTCCAACAACACCTCGTTACGATCAATAGAAACTACTTCACCGGTATCTTCGTCCACGAAGTCTTCCGTCCAGGTGCGCAGCACACGGGCGGCTAACTTACGGCCGGCAACCTTTTTAAGGGTATTCTTGTTCGCTTCCACTTCTTCCGAAAGGCCGAACAAGTCGAGAATATCTTTATCGGTACCGAAACCTATTGCGCGAAGCAAAGTGGTTACGGGGAATTTCTTTTTCCGGTCGATGTAAGCATACATCACTGAGTTAACATCCGTAGCAAATTCGATCCATGATCCCTTGAAAGGAATGATACGGGCCGAGTATAATTTTGTGCCATTAGTGTGCTTGCTCATGGCAAAGAACACCCCGGGTGAACGGTGAAGTTGCGAAACGATTACGCGCTCGGCACCATTGATAACGAAGGATCCTTTCTCCGTCATGTAGGGGATGTTGCCCAGGAAAACTTCTTGCTCTATGGTTTCAAAATCTTCATTATCCTCATCGTTACAAGTGAGGCGAAGTTTTGCTTTTAACGGAACAGAGAAAGTTAAACCCCTGTCAATACACTCGTCCACATTGTATTTGGGCGGGTCAATGGTATAATCCACGAATTCCAACACGAAGTTTTCGCGTGAGTCGGAGATCGGGAAGTTTTCCGCGAACACTTTATAAAGACCTTCGTTTTGTCTTTTTTCAGCGGGCGTATCTATTTGCAAAAAATCTTTGAACGACTGGAGTTGAACGTCCAAAAAATCAGGGTAATCGATAACTTTTTCGGCAGATGAAAAGTCGATTCTGCCAGTGCTATTTTTCTTTGCCAAGGTGCTTAACGTTTATGTTCAAATCCTGGACGAATTTCTGTAACTGGTACGATGCTACAGGTATAAATAGGAATAGACCTTGTCCCGATTATGCCTCGGGGACAAGGTCTAATGGAAGGCATTAGACGTACCATTGCCTTCCAGAAGAATTACTTCAACTCTACTTCAGCACCCGCTTCAACGAGTTGCTTTTTCAGGTTTTCAGCTTCGTCTTTTGGCAATCCTTCTTTGATAGTTTTAGGAGCTCCGTCCACTACATCTTTAGCTTCTTTCAAGCCAAGACCAGTGAGTTCTTTAACAAGTTTCACAATTTGAAGCTTGTTAGCACCCGGTGCCTTCAACACTACATCGAAGTTGGTTTTTTCTTCAGCAGCAGCGCCACCACCAGCAGCTCCGGCAGCAGGGCCAGCAACAACCGCAGCAGCAGCAGGTTCAATGCCGTAAGTTTCCTTTAAATAAGAAGCAAGTTCATTTACTTCTTTTACAGTGAGTTCAACAAGTTGATCTCCGAGAGCTTTAACGTCAGCCATTTTTGATAAAATTTAAAATTTTGATTCAACAATTATTTAGTACCACGTTCTTCCAGTGCTTTCACCAATCCAGCCACTGTTTGCTTTCCACTTAACAAAGCAGAAAGTACATTCTTGGCTGGTGATTGCAGCAAGGAAATAACATCGCCAATAAGCTCATTTTTGCTTTTCAGCTCGCTAAGCGTATTAAGGTTTTCTTCTCCGATAAAAAAATCAGAGTCGATAGAGGCAGCCTTCAGTACCGGTTTACCTTCCAGTTTTTTACGGAACTCCTTAATTACGCGGGCAGGAAGATTTCCAGCTTCTTTTGAGAAGAGGACACCTGAAAACCCATGCAACGTTCCGAACAACGGGGAATAATCAACACCTTCTTGCTTTTCAAGTGCTTTGCGGATCAATGTGTTCTTGTACACTTTGTACTCGATACCACTTTTGAAACAAAGTCTTCTGAACGCATTTACCTGGGCAACGGTTAACCCGCCTGCATCAGTAATGTAGAAGTGCGTGTTATCAGCAAACTTGTGACTGAGTTCCTCTATTATTTGTGCTTTTTCTTCTCTGGTCATGTTTTGTTTTTCTTAAATACCAGCAATAGAACCCGTGTCAATTCTTACACCCGGACTCATCGTAGTAGAAAGGCTTATACTTTTAAAGTATGTGCCTTTTGATGAGGCAGGCTTAAGTTTTGCAACAACCTGAATCATCTCCATGGCATTGTCCCTGATTTTTTCAGGCGAGAAGGAAGCTTTCCCGATGCTCACGTGGATAATTCCAGTTTTATCAATTTTGAAGTCGATTTTACCGGCTTTAACTTCTTTCACGGCTTTACCAACTTCCAGCGTAACAGTTCCTGATTTAGGGTTTGGCATTAAGCCGCGGGGGCCCAACACCTTGCCAAGTTTACCAACCTTGGCCATTACGGTAGGTGTACAGATGATTACGTCAATGTCTGTCCAGCCTCCTTCAATTTTTTGGATGTAGTCATCCAAACCTACGTGATCAGCACCAGCATCTTTTGCTTCCTGAACTTTGTCAGGCGTGCAAAGCACTAGCACCCGAACGGTTTTTCCGATACCATGAGGAAGTGATACAACACCACGAACCATCTGATCGGACTTCTTAGGATCAACACCTAAGCGTATGTCCATATCCACAGAGGCATCGAATTTTGTAAAGGTTATATCCTTTAGCAATTGCGATGCATCTTCCAGGGTATATTCTTTTGCTGGATTATACTTTGTAATTACAGCTTTTCTGTTTTTTGAAATCTTTGCCATGACTTTATTCGTAATCAGTCAGTTAATTATTTATCCCACGGAGGTGTACCCGATACCGTAACGCCCATACTTCTTGCCGTACCGGCCACCATTTTCATGGCCGATTCAATTTTAAACGCATTAAGGTCGGGCATTTTTAACTCGGCAATCGCCTTTACCTGATCCCATGTAATGGAACCAATTTTTACGCGGTTAGGCTCTTTGGAACCACTTTGTTTTTTCATGGTCTCCAGTATCAGGTTAGCTGCCGGAGGCGTTTTAATCACAAAGTCAAAAGACTTGTCATTATAGATCGTAATCAATACCGGAAGCAATTGTCCAGGTTTGTCTTGGGTACGCGCATTAAACTGTTTGCAAAAGTCCATAATATTTAGACCCTTGCTACCTAACGCAGGACCAATTGGAGGAGATGGATTCGCTGATCCTCCTTTAACCTGCAGTTTCAAATAGCCTGTAATTTCCTTTGCCATGATTCTTTAATCTAACTTTTCAACCTGCATATAATTCAACTCAACAGGTGTATTCCTGCCGAAAATCTTAACCATTACGTTAAGCTTCTTCTTTTCTTCAAAAATTTCTTCAACCGATCCGGTAAAACCGCTAAACGGACCATCCATTACTTTCACCGATTCACCTTTGATAAATGGTGTCTCAAGTTTCTCATCGAATGAATCAATCTCATCAACTTTACCTAAAATCCGGTTCACCTCAGACTGGCGCAAAGGCACCGGCTCTTTTGATGACCCCGATCCATTGTTACCCAGAAAGCCAATAACACCGGGTATATTATTTACCGAGTGATATGCCTCCCCATGCGACAAATCAGCAGAGATGAGCACATATCCGGGGAAGAAGTTTCGCTCCCGAACCCTTTTCTTGCCCCCTCTCATTTCATAAACCTTCTCCGATGGTATTAAAACCTGCGGGATAAAATCCCTTAGTTTTTCGCGCTCGATTTCGTTCTCCAGGTAAGATTTAACTTTCTTTTCCTGGCCACTGACAACACGCAGTACATACCACTTCAATTCGCCCATGCCTTTAGCAGGTTAAAATTCTCTATAAAACCACTCCAAACCGGTTTTAAAAACCCAGTCAATAGCACCAATTGCCAAGGCAAAAATGGTTGAAGCCACCAGCACCAAAATGGCACTGCTCTGCAACTCGTTGAAACTGGACCATGAAACCTTGTTTCGCAGCTCATCCCAGGATTCCAAGAAGTATGTTTTAACCTTCTGCATCAGTTTTTAGCGTTTTAGCACGGGTGGAGAGACTCGAATGCTGACGCTTCGGTCAGCATCCTGATCCCCGAAGGGCGTCAGGACTTCCAGGTCTTCCGCCAGTTCATTTTACTTGTTTGCACGGGTGGAGAGACTCGAACTCCCAGCCTGCGGTTTTGGAGACCGCTGCTCTACCAATTGAGCTACACCCGTTTAGGTGATTCTCGTTAGGATTTTGCAGGCTTTTTAAGTCTCCTCAACCCCTTGAACCACATTTAGTTACGTTCTTATACCTTACGCAGCCCAAAAGGACTGCAAAGGTAGAAATAGAACGATAGAAAACAAAGGCGTTTCTTAAAATTTCAGAAACGCCTTATGTTATTGATTATCAGCTTTCTGCTATTCAGCAGACCCTATTGTTCTTAGTCAAGAATTTCAGTTACCTGACCAGATCCAACGGTGCGGCCTCCTTCGCGGATCGCGAAACGAAGACCTTTTTCCATAGCAATCTTGTTGATCAACTGAACTTCGATGGAGATATTATCGCCTGGCATAACCATTTCAACACCAGCAGGCAACATGATTTCTCCTGTTACATCCGTTGTGCGGAAATAGAATTGAGGACGGTATTTGTTAAAGAATGGAGTGTGACGACCACCTTCTTCTTTTGAAAGAACGTAAACCTCAGCTTTGAACTTAGCGTGCGGGGTTACCGAACCGGGCTTACAAATAACCATACCCCTGCGGATTTGCTCCTTTTCAATACCGCGAAGCAATAAACCTACGTTGTCACCAGCCTCGCCCCTGTCAAGGATCTTACGGAACATTTCCACACCCGTAACGGTGGATTTCAAGTTTTCAGCACCCATACCAAGAATTTCAACCGCATCACCAGAGTTGATGATACCGCGCTCGATACGACCGGTAGCCACAGTACCACGACCGGTGATCGAGAACACATCTTCAACCGGCATCAAGAAATCTTTGTCGATCAAACGAACTGGGAGCGGAATGAACTCATCTACCGCCTTCATAAGTTCTTCAATTTTTTCAACCCACTTTGGCTCACCATTCAGTCCTCCCAATGCAGAACCACGGATAACCGGGGTAGTATCACCAGGGAATTTATAAGATGAAAGAAGTTCGCGAACTTCCATTTCAACCAAGTCTAACAATTCTGCATCGTCAACCAAGTCAACTTTGTTCATGAACACCACCAAAGCAGGTACACCTACCTGACGGGCCAACAGAATGTGCTCACGGGTTTGGGGCATAGGGCCATCGGTAGCAGCCACTACCAAGATGGCACCGTCCATCTGGGCAGCACCGGTAACCATGTTCTTCACATAGTCAGCGTGACCCGGACAGTCAACGTGCGCATAGTGACGGTTTTGGGTTTGATACTCAACGTGAGAGGTATTGATGGTAATACCGCGTTCTTTCTCTTCCGGTGCGTTGTCGATAGACGAGAAATCACGTTCAGCGGCAAGACCTTTAGAAGCCAATACTTTGGTAATGGCAGCAGTTAAGGTAGTTTTACCATGGTCAACGTGACCAATTGTACCTACGTTTACGTGGGGTTTCGAACGATCAAATGTTTCTTTAGCCATATTTGAAAATTCCAGTTAAAGTTTAAAGTGTATAATTAATTTAAGTTGTTACATCCCTTAAATCCCCTTTTTGAGGAGATACACCCTAAACATGATAAGCCTGTCGAATAAGGGTTTATTCGTCTGCCCAAGGGCAGTTTGGTTTCTTTTGATTTCCAAACCGATGGCGCTACTCATCCGAAATCAAAAAATCCCATAGTTTCATAGTTTCAATAAGATCAGAACTTCCTTCTGATTCAGTGAGTTTCAGTTTCCTTAACTCAGTTGAGCTGTTGATGAGAATTGAACTCACGACCTCTTCCTTACCAAGGAAGTGCTCTACCCCTGAGCTACAACAGCCTTTAAACCGTTGTTGGTTATTCGCTCTTCGATATTCGCTAAACCCGAACAACGAATAACCAACAACGAACAACTCATCAAGAGCGGGAGACGAGGCTCGAACCCGCGACCTGCAGCTTGGAAGGCTGCCGCTCTACCAACTGAGCTACTCCCGCATACCAATTCAAAATTCCAGATTCAAAATTTTAAATCTTGAATCTGGAATCTTGAATTGACTTGGTGGGGGAAATAGGATTCGAACCTATGAAGTCATAAGACAACAGATTTACAGTCTGTCCCAGTTGGCCGCTTTGGTATTCCCCCAATTGGTTACGGAATCCGAGGATTGCCCCAAAAATCCCGATCAAAACATTTCCTAGAACGTCTTAAAAAAACCGATCGATCATCTCAAAAACGGCATTTTCAAAAATTAGGAGTGCAAAATTATACGGTTTTTTGGTTTCGGCAAACATTTTAAAAAGCAGGGGATGGCTGTTTTTAAAGAATGGCAATATCGTTTAGTACGCCCGGTCCGAATTCCTTGCGGAAGAGTTCAAGAACTTTAGCTTTATGAAGGAGAAAGTCACTTTTCATGGCTGCGGTTTTAAATTCCACGAACAATACCTTGTTTTTGATAAATACCTTACGGGTTCGTTTGGCAATAGGCACACCCACCAACCTTTCCCACGAAGCCACCACTTGTGCCTCATCAAATTTGGATTCCAGGTGATATGAGTTAAGAAGATCACGAATGGCATCCTTAATTGGTAAAATATCAGACTTCTTACCCCGGCCTTTCATTGGATACTGCTTTGATGAATAATCCCCTTTTCTACACTAAAGATATCGCAATCAATATCAAGTTCATCCACCATAGCCTGGGTTCGCTCGGGGCCGGCATCCGTTATGAACGACTGACCATAATCCGCTCCTGAAATAATCCTGAGCAAACGGGCAATGCGCGTATCATCCAATTTGTCAAAAATGTCATCCAGCAATAAAATCGGGCTAAAGCCTAAATGCGACTTAATTACCTCTACCTGAGCTAGTTTAATGGCAACCAGAAACGACTTTTGCTGGCCTTGCGACCCTAAACGTTTCAATTCGCCATGGGCAAATCCAAAAACATAATCATCGCGGTGTACCCCAAAGGTCGTGCGCTGTAAAATCAAGTCCTTTTTGATACTGCTTTTCAAACCTGCTTCAAACTCAGAGGCCTCCAATTCAGAAGCATACGCTAACGTGGCATCCTCACGATTGTCTACTAACAGATTATAGGACGTGTTGAAAATGGGTAAAAACTCTGCCACAAATGCTTTTCTTTTTTGATAGATTAATCCTCCCGACCTGGCCATCTGCTGATCATAAAGATCAATCATATCATAGTCTATAGAATTGTTCTCAGTGAAAAGTTTTAATAAAGCGTTCCGTTGCTTAAGCGCATGATGATATTCCAAAAGTGCATCCAGGTAGGAATGGTCAACTTGAGCAATCATCTGATCAAAAAACTTTCTGCGTGCCTCACTGGATTCTTTTACAAGATCAACATCCAGAGGTGAGATCAACACCACCGGATATTTTCCTATATGATCACTGACCTTGTCATAATCTCTCCCGTTTTCCTGAAACACTTTCTTTTTGCCGGATTGAACCTGGCAAAAAACTTCACCTTGTTTATTCACATTGGCAAAGAAACCCCTGATAAAAAAATAATCGGCACCATAACGAATATTCTGGGTGTCGGATGAATTTGAGAAACTTTTGGTAACGGAGAGATAATGGATGGCATCCAACAGGTTGGTTTTTCCACTTCCGTTTAAGCCCAGCAAAAAATTAACCCGGGAAGGAAACTCCAGCACGAGTTCTTCATAATTCTTAAAATTCGCCAACTGGAGCTTAGTAAGATGCACGGGTTTACGGGGTAAAAATCAATAACATGGTGAAAGGCCGTATTTCAGGTAATACGCTTGGCGATTGACCAATTGTACCCTATTTTCGCAGTCCGAAATTAAAATTAGGGATATGTCCACGACCGCCAAAGCTAAGAAAACTGAAGCCTCTGAGAGCGCAGAAAAAGGTTTTTCAAAAGAAACCTACCTGTTCTGGTATGAAAGCATGTTGTTGATGCGAAAGTTTGAAGAAAAGGCAGGCCAGCTTTACGGTATGCAAAAAATTAAAGGCTTCTGCCACCTCTATATCGGTCAGGAGGCGTGCGCAGCCGGTGCGGTAACGGCACTTAAAAAAGGAGATAAGTGGATAACCGCATATCGCGACCACGCCCATCCGCTTGCATTAGGCACAAGCCCCAATGCAGTGATGGCCGAATTGTATGGAAAAGAAACCGGCTGTTCAAAAGGTAAAGGCGGATCGATGCACATTTTTGATAAGAACGTGAACTTTATCGGGGGGCATGGTATTGTTGGGGGCCAAATCCCTTTGGGGGCAGGTATAGGCTTCGCTGAAAAATACAATAAGACCGACAATCTGTGCATCTGTTACATGGGTGACGGTGCTGTTCGCCAGGGTGCCTTTCATGAGGCCCTGAACCTGGCTATGTTGTGGAAGCTTCCCGTAATTTTTGTAATCGAAAACAATGGCTACGCCATGGGTACTTCCGTAAAACGTACTTCCAACGTGCATGAGCTTTATACCCTGGCGGAATCATACGATATGCCATCGGAACCTGTGGATGCGATGAAAGTTGAAGAAGTACACCTTGCCGTTGCCCGCGCTGCAGAACGCGCCCGTAAAGGCGATGGCCCTACTTTGCTGGAGTTCAGGACCTATCGCTACAAAGGCCACTCCATGTCCGATCCACAAAAGTATCGTACCAAAGATGAGGTTGAGGAGTATAAGCAACGCGACCCGGTTGAGGTGGTGCGTAAAACACTTATGGATAGGAAAATGGCAACCGAAGCCGACCTGGAAAAAATAGAACAAAAAGTTGCGGCCCAGGTGGAGGAAAGCGTGAAGTTTGCCGAAGAATCGAACTTCCCTGATCCATCAGAAGCAATGACCGATATTTATTACGAAGCCGATTACCCCTTCATTACCGACTAACACCCTCCTTTTGTTTAGTATCATCTAATTAGTAGTTTTGCGCCCTTCCCGATGGTTTTCGGGATGTTATCAGGTAAATATTTTAGGGTAATGGCGAAGAAAGACGAAACCAAAGATTTATTGCAGAACCCGGAAGCGCTGGCGGAAAAGCTGGAGGGCGCTGAAAATTGGTTGGAGCAAAACTCAAAACTTGTAACCGGCATGGTGGGTGTACTGCTGTTGATTGTGGCAGGATATTTTGGCTTTATGTATTACAAATCCAGCCAGGATGCTCAAGCCCAACGCGACATGTTTCAGGCGGTGTACTACTTTGAAGCAGACAGTTTGAACCTTGCCCTTAATGGCGATGGTAACAACTTAGGGTTCATCGATATCATTAATGATTACAAGTTTTCGGATGCCGCAAACCTGGCTCATTTCTATGCAGGCGTTTCTTATTTGAAGCAAGGGAAATATGAAGCTGCCAGACTGTACCTGGAAGACTTTAGCTCGAACGATCTTTTGGTTCAGGCACGTGCTTATAGTTTGATTGGCGATGCTTATATGGAAGAAGAAAAATTTGAAGATGCTGCCAAATACTACAATAAGGCAGCAGGCTATAAACCCAACAAATTTTTTACACCTACTTATTTGATGAAAGCGGCATTAGCCTACGAGAAATTGAATCAGCCGGAGAAAGCAAAAGAAGCGTACGATCAGATTATTACAAAATATTTTGAGTCGGCTGAGTTCACCAATGCCCGCAAGTTTAAAGCAAAACTGGAAAGCAACTCGTAAAAGAATTTCAACTACTTTTAAGGGATAGAATTTCTATCCCTTTTTTTATGCTCACTCGTTTTTAAAACAATAGTAAAATGGCAGGCCCCTTATCATCCGGAAAAGTACTAACCCGCATAGATCTTTCCTCCACACGAATTGCTTTGGTTGTTGCTGAATGGAACGAAGAAATCACCGAGGCTTTATATCAATCGGCCGTAGCAACCTTGCTCAGCCATGGGGTAACCAAAGAAAACATTATTCGGAAAAATGTACCGGGCACATTTGAGTTATCACTTGGTGCACAATGGATGGCGCAACGCGATGAGATTGATGCTGTGATTTGCTTAGGTTGTGTTATTCAGGGAGAAACTCCGCACTTCGATTACATCTGCCAGGCGGTAGCCTATGGCATTACTGAAGTTGGATTAAAAACCGGCAAGCCGGTGATTTTTGGGGTGCTTACCACACTAAACAAGCAACAAGCCTTTGACCGGGCAGGTGGCAAATATGGCAACAAGGGTGAAGAGGCAGCGCTCACATCGATTAAGATGTTGGGATTCTAAATCAAGTCAAACAAAAAAGCCCCACAATTAATTGTGAGGCTCTTTTTGTGTAAGTTATTCGACTTACATATTCTTTACCACTTCCTGTCCAAACTCTGAACACTTCAGCAGCGTTGCACCTTCCATCTGACGATGGAAATCATACGTTACACGCTTGGTGGAAATTGCTTTTTCAAGACCACGATTAATCAGATCAGCTGCTTCCTGCCAGCCCATATACTCCAGCATCATCACACCGGAAAGAATAACCGAGCCGGGATTCACTTTATCCTGACCGGCATACTTCGGTGCTGTGCCATGTGTAGCTTCGAAGATGGCGTGACCAGTGATGTAGTTGATGTTCGCTCCCGGAGCAATACCAATACCACCTACCTGAGCCGCTAATGCGTCACTGAGGTAATCTCCGTTTAGGTTTAAGGTAGCTATTACTTCAAAATCTTCAGGGCGTGTTAACACCTGTTGAAGCGTAATGTCGGCAATAGAATCTTTGATGATAATCTTACCCGCAGCCACGGCAGCTTTCTGTTCTGCATTGGCGGCATCTTCTCCCTTTTCTTTCTTGGTCTTTTCCCACCGTTTCCAGGTGTACACTCTATCGCCAAAATATTCTTCAGCAATGGCATAACCCCAGTCCATAAAAGCACCTTCGGTAAACTTCATGATGTTGCCTTTGTGTACGAGCGTTACAGATTTGCGATTAAACTTTATAGCGTAAGCAATAGCACTGTGTATTAACCGAACGCTTCCGCTCCAGCTTACCGGTTTAATACCGATGCCAACGTTCACCTCATTTTTTACACTTGGAGCACCAACCATTTTCCAAAAAGCCTCTGACTTCTCTTTGGTGTTGAATCGAATCTTGTTGTATTCTTTCGGAAACTCCTTCGCAAGAAAATCGAGCATTTTTTGCGCTTCTGGCGACCCCGCAGCAAACTCGATCCCTGCATAAATATCTTCTGTATTTTCACGGAAGATTACCATATCCACCGCACCCGGATTTTTCACCGGTGAAGGTACACCTTCATACCAGCGCACCGGCCGAAGACAAACATATAAATCAAGAATCTGGCGCAAGGCAACATTCAACGAACGTATACCACCACCTACCGGAGTAGTAAGCGGGCCTTTTATTCCAACTAAATAGTCACGGAAAGCATCCAGGGTTTCATCGGGCAACCAGCTTCCTGTTTTGTTAAACGACTTTTCGCCTGCCAATACTTCCTTCCAGTTAATTTTCCTCTTGCCACCGTAAGCTTTTGCAACAGCTGAATCAAATACATGTTGTGAAGCACTCCAGATATCCGGACCCGTACCATCGCCTTCAATAAATGGAATGGTTGGGTTATCGGGTACTGTTAACTTGCCGTTACTGATCGTAATCTTCTGATCGCTCATTTCTATTTAAATTTAAATTCCTTTAAGAGCCCCGAAATTAAAAAAATAGGCGTACAAATGAACAGCTTTTGTGTTTTGGGGCGTTTTTTGTTTGATCATTGTCCCTATGAAAAAAGTAATCCCATTTCTGATCCTGTTCTGCGCCTTATCTGCCTATTCTCCTCAATATGCAGATAGCTTAATTTGCCTTCAGCCAGAAGAGAAAAAATTGTATGACCTTATCATGGATTATCGGCAAAGTCTGGGGCTTGAGGTTATTCCCCTGTCGGCAAAGCTTACCCAGGTGGCACAAATCCATGCCCGCGATTTAAGCGAAAATCACGACCCGACCAATGAGAAATGTAACCTGCACAGCTGGTCGAAAAAAGGAAACTGGACATCATGTTGTTACACCAATGATCACAAGCAAGCCAAATGTATGTGGGATAAACCACGCGAGATTGCCGGTTACAACAGCAATGGATTTGAAATTTCATACTATTCTTCAGCAGGCGCCAATGCCGAAGAAGGACTGGGGGGATGGAAAAAAAGCCCCGGGCACAACAGGGTAATCATCAACGAAGGCACCTGGAAACAACTTGAATGGCGCGCCATTGGCATAGGCATTTATAAAGAATACGGTGTTGTTTGGTTTGGCACACTGGAAGATGATGCTACTCTTGTAGTTTGCAATAATTAACTGATGTTACGCAAGCATGGATGTGTTGATAATTTTGCCTACTGTGCTTTTAGTGTCTTCGTGTTTTTGTGGCTGAAAACATATATCTTTCCCTTCGTCACCAAAAATATTTTATGAAAACAAATTACTACCTGTTATTTCTACTCATGGCATTGTCTTCTGCCAATTTAATCTTCGCTCAGGGTAATTATCCGAACACACCGCCAGCGGTTTCGCCCATGCCCATGAAACCGGAGATGACAGAAATCTGGGAACCTGAGGTGCCAGTTGTAACCCCGGGCAAGAACGTGGGTGACGCACCTTCCGATGCCATTATACTTTTCAATGGCGAAAATCTTGATCAGTGGGTAAGCAAGAAAGATCCGTCTAAGCCGGCTCCGTGGAAACTTGTTGACAAGACACATATGGAGGTAGTGCCCGGTTCAGGCGACATTCAAACGAAAATGAAGTTTGGTGATTGTCAGTTACACCTTGAATTCAGCGCGCCTGATGTAGTGGAGAGCCAGGGGCAGGGCCGCGGAAACAGCGGAGTATTTTTTCAAAACCGGTACGAACTTCAAATACTGGATTCGTATAACAACCGAACCTATCGAAACGGCCAGGCCGGAAGTATTTATAAAGACCACGCTCCCCTGGTTAACGCCATGAAGGGACCGCTTGAGTGGAATACGTTCGATGTAATCTATCGCGCACCGCGCTTCAAAGCCAATGGCAGCCTGGACTCACCGGCCACTATAACCGTGCTGCACAATGGCGTTTTGATCCAGAATAATGTTACCATTAACGGATTAACCTTGTACGTTGGATTGCATCATTACCCTGAAGCGCACGGTGATGATGTGATTTCACTGCAGGATCATGGAAATAAAACGCAGTTCAGAAATATCTGGATCAGGAAATTATAAAGAGAATTTAGAACCCATCTCAAAAATAGTTGTCATCGCGGACAATGATCCGCGATCCCTTTGACGGTAGTATGAAAATGGGAGATACAGGCCTGCCTGCCGGTAGGCAGGCTCAAGGCCGGTATGACTACGCCTCATTTAGTATTTTGAGATGGGTTCTAGTACATCTCTTCCTTACTCGGAAAATCTTTTGATTTTACATCGGTGATATACTTGCCTACTGCATTTGTAATTGCCGTATGCAGGTCGGCATACCTGCGCAAAAAACGTGGCTTAAAATCCTGATTGATGCCCAGCATGTCTTGCATCACAAGTACCTGGCCATCAACATCGGACCCTGCTCCAATGCCAATAACCGGTATATGCAATGCACTGGCAACCTGCTTAGCCAGCTTAGCCGGAATTTTTTCGAGCACGAGTGCAAAACATCCACATGCCTCCAACAGCTTCGCATCCTCCAGCAATTTAGTAGCTTCTGCTTCTTCTTTGGCGCGTACGGTATACGTACCAAATTTATAAATGGACTGAGGTGTTAAGCCCAAATGCCCCATCACCGGAATGCCAGCCATAAGAATTCGCTCAACGGAATCTTTCACTTCACTTCCACCTTCCAACTTAACGGCATGCGCCCCCGCTTCTTTCATAATTCGTATGGCTGAACGTAGCGCTTCACCGGAACTTCCCTGATAAGAACCAAACGGAAGGTCGACTACAACCAGTGCGCGTGTTACGGCTTTCACCACCGATGATCCATGATAAATCATTTGATCCAGCGTGATAGGGAGTGTAGTTTCATTACCAGCCATCACATTCGAAGCTGAATCGCCCACGAGTATAATATCAATGCCCGCACCGTCAATAATTTTTGCCATGCTGTAATCATACGCGGTGAGCATGGAAATTTTTTCTCCTCGGTTTTTCATTTCCTGGAGCTGGTGCGTGGTGATCTTCTTTAAATCGCTTTTGTGTACCGACATGGATCTACGATAAGTAAACAGCTGACTCTTTACCCAGCACAACTTTTACATGATCTTTAATGGTGGTGGCCAGCGCATACCCGGTGTATTGCGGATAAATTGGAAAGTTGGTATGACTACGATTGACAAGAACGGCTGTCTCAATTTTTTTGACTTCGGTGTCTAAAAAAGGTTTAAGCCCATAGGCCAATGTGCGGCCTGTGTTGAGCACATCATCTACTAAAATAATACTCTTCTTCTTTACTTCCTTCACATCGCAATCCAGAATAACCTCGCCTTGCTGGGGAGCCAGTTTATCAAGACTTACTTTCACCAGCTTTGCTTCTATCGATGATATGGATTCAATTTCCTTCGCGAGCAACTTTGCCAACACATAACCCTGGCCATCAATTCCGGCAACGACAATGGACTTCTCCTTGAAATTATTTTCGTAAATCTCGAAGGCCATCCTGCGAATCTTCTGCTTCACCTGCGCGCCATCAAGAATCAATGTTTTTTCCGAAACCATATCAGCTTGGAATAGGAAGCACCTTGCTTGATTTCATGGTAGACAAAATTACCATCGACTGGAGGCTATCCACTACATCAATGTTGGAAACTTTCTCCAGCATCAGTTGCTGATAAGCAGCTATATCGGCACAGATGATTTTTAAAATAAAATCACCGGCTCCCGTAATATGATGGCACTCGATAACCTCATCTACCTGATTGATGGCATGCATAAACTTCTCAATGTTGTCCTTATTGTGGCCTTTCAGGGTAACCATAACAAAGGTGCTAACCCCCAGGCCTACCGAAGCCGGATCAATTACGGCATGATAACTCTTAATTACTTCGGCATTTTCAAGCTTGTTTACACGCTCCAGGGTTGGCGCGGGCGACAGGCCGATTTCTTTGGCCAGCAAAGCATTGGTAATGTTCGAATTGCGTTGAAGCATTTCCAGGATTTTCCTGTCGGTAGCATCCAGTTTGATGTTTTTCATAAGTCGTTTGAGGGGATTATAAACCAAATTATATTTGGTAAAAATAAGGGAAAAAGCGAAAGAATAAACTGCGCGCTGTAGATTAATCTGCTACCAATATTCGGTGTGTCCGGATAATTGAACCATACCGGATTTGCACATAATACATACCCGACTGTAAGCCTGAGCCGGGGATTACTTCAGTATTATATCCAACAGAGGAAGTGACTTCGATTTTCTTAACCTGCTGACCCAACGAATTCACAAGCAGAATTTCAGTATTTCGATTGTCGGGAGCCACCCACTCTACGTTGATTTCACTTTGAGAAGATAGCGGGTTTGGATAAGGTGCCAGAAAAACAAAAGCTTCATCCACGCTTGCGCAGATGCGGTTGTCTTCCGGTGAGCTGTCATCAATTTCTGCTTTTACACAAACAACCTGCAAGGCAGAGGTAAACGGAAGCTCAAAATCGAAAACATGCCTGTAGATTGAATTCGGTTCGATGGAAACCGGAACAATGTCGCGAATGAAAGTACCATTCAATTCCATCCGAAGCGCCAGGTTAGCCAACACCACATTACTATTATTTTGAATCGTTACTGCCGGTTTTATTGCCTGATTAGGTAAGCGCATCAGTTCCAGTTCCGTAAGGGCAACATCAATAACAGGAATAACCACATGAATAACCCTGCTAAAAATATTCGAACAACCCTGTGCATTAAATGCCGTAAGGTCGGCTACATATTGGCCTAATGTTGTATAGGTAAATGAAGGCGAAACCAATGTGCTGGTGGAATTGGCCGGATCATTAAACGCCCAGCTATAACTGGTGGCATTAACCGAGGTGTTGGTAAACTGAACCTGCAAGGGTGGCGGCCCCACTGAAGGTGTTGCTGTAAAACTTGCCTGGGGTGCATTAATGATGTTCACATTTTTGGCTACGCTATAAACACACCCAGTTTGTGTAGTTACAGAAAGCGATACATTGAAGTTTCCGGTATTATTAAAAGAAAAATTCTGAGGGTTGAGATTGCCCGTTCCTAAACCTGCAAAGTTCCAGTTATAGGCAGTTATCGGATCGGCTGGATTAACCGTGTTGCTTGTAAATTCGGTTTGCTGATTGATGCAGTTACGCATAAAAGTAAAATCAGGTGATATTGTATTCGGCACTATCAGAGTTCGGTTTACAGATGCCACACAACCATTGGTAGCCGTTACATTAAGCGTTACACTTTTATTACCTGATGATGTAAAAGCATGCACAGGATTTGCCAGTGTATAGAACGTGCTTTCAATTTGCCATTGCTGGGATTGTAACGCACCTGTTGAAGTGTTCGTAAAACTCACCGGCACGCCAAGGCAAGGCGGGGTATTTGTAAAATTTGCTATTGGTGATTGAGAAATGGTTACCGGCTTTTCCAATACAGAAGAACAACCAAAGTTTGTTATGGTGGTAAGTGAAACATTGTATCCACCGGCATTAGTGAATGTGTGTTGCGGATTTCGCAACGTTGAAGTACCCCCCTCACCAAAATTCCATAACCATGAAGTAATGTTGCTATCAAACGGGTTGGGTGTTAAATCTGTAAATTGTGTTGGCGTGCCGTTGCACGAAAAGGGTGGTAGAGCAACTGCGAAATTGGTTTGGGGCTTGGAGTAGATGGTAATCGGCCTGCTTTTACTGTTCACACAGCCTCCAGTGTTTGTTGCAGCAAGGTTTACCTGATACGTACCGGGATTGCTAAACAATATTACAGGATTAACCACGGTAGCATTTTGTCCATCACCAAATTCCCATGCAAATGAACTTACCTCACCGGTTGTGGTATTGGTAAACGATACAGGTGCATCTTCACATTGACCAATAAAAGTAAAATCGACATCAGGTCCTTGCAAAACTGTGATGATTGATTTTATCACTTCACTCTCGCAGCCCGGTATAGCTGCTTTAAGCTTTATCTCCTGACTAACCGCATTTGCAAACAAAAACTCCAGGTTCTGATTGGTGGATACCGGGGTTCCATTCACGCTCCACGACCATGATGGCATGAGCGCAGCATCAAAAGTTGTTGAATTCGTGAACAGATAATTCTGGTTGGTGCAAATTGGCGATACTGCCGGCAATACAAAATCAGCTACCGGTTGATTGAAAATAGTAAGTTGTTCCCGTGCCAGATTGCTACAGCCATTCGATGCCGTAACCGTTAAGCGAACATCATAGCTCGCGGCTGTTGCATACACATGCGTTGGATTGGGCAGTGAAGAAGTACCGGCATCGCCAAAATTCCAATCGTAGGAAGTAATGTTGCCAGATGTATTCTCAGAAGCGAAGTTGATAGCGTGATTCGCGCAAACGTTTTGCGATATAAATGAAATATCTGGCGCAAGACTGGCGGTAATGGTGATGTTCTTACTGACAGAACGAAGTGATCCATTTGCATCCATGGCCTTCAAGGTAATTTTTTTTGCTCCACTGGTTCCGTAACTTATTAAGGGAGGATTTTGCTCAGCGCTGGTAGGAATATCGGCATCGCAGGATAAAGGAAAGGTTTGTCTGACAAGCCTTCGGTTGGCGAGATCAATGGAAAATCCATACCAATCAGAATTAACCTTCGTCATATCTAAAGCAAAATTCTCATTTGAAATTCCAAAATTTCCGAGATTTTGTCCCGTTCCGTTTTTGTCGACTATACTGCTTCCGAAAGAAAGTCGGTATTGCACCCCGAGAGCTGATTGAATAAATGCATAATAATCGCCACCATCATCAGCAATAACCACACTGGCCGGAAAACTATAGGACGTAAAAAAAGTAATTTCCCCGGTGGTTGGAGGT
The DNA here is from genome assembly GCA_025808415.1 of Cyclobacteriaceae bacterium. Lineage (NCBI taxonomy): Bacteria > Pseudomonadati > Bacteroidota > Cytophagia > Cytophagales > Cyclobacteriaceae > Cyclobacteriaceae bacterium. The sequence goes on along the minus strand of CP075525.1, from coordinate 799,522 downwards.
TGGCTTAAACCGTTTACGAAGTCAAGCCAAAAAACCTTGTTGTTGTTATACGAAGTTACCAGACCAAACCAGCGATCGCATTCGCGAGTAATGGCAATTCCGCGCAGACCAGAAGCTCCTACTACATTAAAAGTTCCTACTGCAGGATTATTAAGAATGGAAGCTCCAAAATCGAATCGGACAATTGACGCAACCCCACCGTTGCTAACAAAAACCTTTACATGTTCATTGTCCTTAGCAATAAAAATTCCATTCGGAGTATTCAACACACCAAACGAACCGAGATTTTGCACGGTAGGGATAGACTCAATATCGCTGCCGAAACTTAATCGTAATAAATTGTTACCAGTTGTATTTACCACCAATGCGAACCATTGATTCGATTCAAAGTACATTTGAAAGTCAAAGGCCCCATTAAGTAAATTGGACGGATTGCCAAGGTCGTTTACGATGGGTGTACCCGATAGGCTAGTGCCAAAATCCATACGAATTAACTTGTTAGCTGCCTGATCAATTGTAAACCCATACCATAATTCGTTATGCTTGATGATTCTTAACGCGCGTGTACGAAACAATAGATTATTGTTGGCTGCCACAGCAACCTGTGGTGTTAAATCAAGATCACCACTACAAAAATCCCAAGAATAGGATGCCTCCCCGGTGGTTTGGTTAAGCAACTCTATTCCCTGGCCGATACAACCTGAGGAAGGCAACGTAAAATCCGTAAACGGACACTGGGCAAAAGCACCATACATCCAAAAGGTAAAGATGATTAAGAGCGAACGCTGCATCAGTGATAAGTGCGGTATTAATAAATATTGATATGCAGGAGTAACCTTTAAACCAACAAATATCGAAACTATTCAACTAATGATTGATAGAGTTTAGTCAGTTTACCGGCACTTTCAGCGATAGAAAATTTTTTATAAGCCCGTATGCGTGCAGCCGCGCCCATATTACTTCGGAGTTGAACATTGTGTGCCAGTCGGAGCATAGCATTTGCCATGGCCTCAACGTCCTTAACCGGAACCAATAAACCTGTTTCTTCTTCTTTAATAAGTTCTGCAGGCCCCCCACTATCGGTGGCAATTACTGGTAATCCGGCATACATAGCTTCCAACACCGTCATTGAAAAAGATTCACAGTCAGAAAAATTCAGTAACACATCGCCTGATCGGATAAAACTTATCGTATCGTTTACGAAATCATTGAAAATTACAGAATCCTGCAAGCCATATTCATTGCATCGCTCCTTCAGTTGCCTTTTAAATCGTTTGTTACCCAATATGCCCATATCGCTTCCGGCAAAAACCAACGAGCTTTTGGAAAACTTGCGATTTAGAAGACAAAAAGCTTCAATAGCATAGTCTTGCCCCTTACCTGCAATATAGTTCGAGAGGTAAATAAATGTTACGCGATGGTTCGGCATAATCCTGCTTTCAAAAAACAATTCATCATTCGACTCATGCGTGTCATAAATCAAATTTGTTTTGTGCGGAGGAAATGAACTCGCTTTACGAACAGCCAAGGATACACAGATAATTGCATCGGCATAGCCACTAATGAGTGTTTGCCAAACCCTGTAAAATCTTTTGACATATGATTCAGGCATAAGACGTACATGATAAACGACTTTGAAGGATGGTTTCCACCATTTAATTACCACTCCGCAAAGGTTGTACAGGTCGTTAACGTGAATAATTTGTATGTTATTTCTCTCACAATACCGGATGATTCGCCAGGAATTGATGAACAATAGTGGTATGTAAAGAAGAATGGATTTTAGCGATTTTCTGATTTCGACAAAAGGTATGGTGACTACAGGTGTCTTGACCTTTTCTTTAAGTTTTGACCCGGTCGGCAAGCAATAATAAAAATTGAACCGATCACTAAGATGTTTGGTGAGTGTAGTTATAGCACGAAAGGCTCCTGTGAAGTGAACCGAATTTTCAACAATCAGTATGTTTATCTTTTTGTTCAAATCAGCAGTCAATCAGACTTATCCATTTAGAGACGTTTTTCTCTACCGAAAAATCGGATGCTCGTTTTTTTGACTGGAGCCTAAAATGTTCCCATTTCTCAGCAGAAGTCAGTAATCCGATTAAAGCTTCTGCCCATGCTTCATTGACTAACGGTGTATTCCATTCCGGAATAAGCACCCCGAATTCACACCATTCAACTTTTTGGACACTCCCTGCTTTACTTAGTTGATCATTTGGTGCCAGAATTTCCCGCGGACCATAAGGGCAGTCAGCTGCCACTACAGGAACACCCAACCCCATAGCCTCAACTACTGTGTTTGGCATACCTTCGTTGAATGAAGGCAATGCGAGTAATGAAGACCGACTCATATACGGATAGGGATTTTTTTGATAGCCCAAAAAAAAGACTGTAGCCTCACTATCCTGATTCAAGTCAACCATTGAATCATCATAAGAAATTCCTAATGATAGGATAGTGGACTTAATTTTATCCTGTTGTGGGCCATCGCCAACAAGGACCACCCTAAGACCAGGTTGGATTTTCAAAACTGCTGGAAGAATCTGGACAAATTTTTCGATACCCTTTTCAGGCGCAAGACGACCAGAAATACAAATCACTTTATTCTTCTTAAAAAATACTTCTGCTGAATCACTTAATTGAGAAGAGGCGAGTCTATTCATTTCTTCAAAGTCATAAAAATTTGGCATCACTTCAAATGCTTGATGCCTTAGCTTAAAATGGCTTTTCAATTCCTCTGCAATAGCCATATTTACAACCAATACTTTGTTGGCCCTTGAGTAAAGTATAGGTATTAAAATCTTCTTTCTTATCAGGCCGATATATCCTCTTATATTTTTATCGAATAATTTCGAACCATGTATATAAAGGTAAACACGCTCACCAATAGCTGATAGAATATTAATATAATCGGCACCCTCTAAAAAACTTATCGAAACATGGGGATTGATTTTTTTTTTAATTTTTCGTAAGCGAATAATGCGTTGAAAAAATCGCACTAACTTTACTGCTACAAAACCAGATCCAGATACACCCAAATCATTAAGATTACCTCCGAGCACAATTGGTGCAAGATTGAGTTTATTAAAAACAACTAATTGCAACTCAAAATGAGGCTTAAGCAAACAACTTAATCGAGAGAATGAATTTTGCGCTCCTCCAAAATCCAGATTTGGAATGATCATCAAAACTCTTTTCTTCTCTTGCGTCTTCAACCTATTGAATATTATTATGTAGGTATGAAACAATCTTCTTTGAACTATCACCTTTTCCATAAGGATTAGCTACACGTGCCATTAGCTTGTATTTTCGTCCGTTGTCCATAAGATCCATAACCGCCTTAACAATTTTCTTCTCAGAGGAGCCAACCAGTAAACTACACCCCGCCTTTACACCCTCAGGTCTTTCTGTTTTCTCCCGCATAATCAAAACCGGTTTCCCCAAACTAGGGGCTTCCTCCTGAACTCCTCCAGAGTCAGTAAGTATGAGATAAGACTTAGTCATCAGGTAAACCATATCATCATACGTTACGGGATTTATCAAAAATACATTAGGCAAGCTATCTAGCATATTGAAAACCACGTCCCTTACATTGGGATTAAGATGAACCGGATACACAAACGAGACCTTCGGATAGGTATGGGCTAATACTTGTATGGCTTTGCATATATTTTTGAATCCATCTCCGAAGCTTTCCCTCCGATGCCCTGTAATTAAAATCATCCTCTCATACTGATCTAATACACTAGTATATTTTGAATCAAGTACTATCAGGTTCTTCAATACTTTTTTTGTGGCGAAAACCAAGCTATCAATTACGGTATTTCCTACTACCTTAATTTTGCCCTGAACCCGTTCATATTTCAAAGCCTCTGCTGCAGTTTTTGTTGGCGCAAAATGAAAATCCGCCATTGCGCTTATCATTCTGCGGTTAACTTCTTCCGGAAATGGAGCGGTCTTGTCATAGGAACGAAGTCCAGCCTCAACATGAGCAATTTGCACTTGTTTGTAAAATCCAGCCAGCGCACCGACCATTGCTGTTGTTGTGTCCCCTTGAACAATTATTAAATCGGGTGAATGATCTTCAATAACGGTTGTGCAGGCCCTAAGTAACAACTCAGTTAATCCAACTAATGATTGATTTTTTGTCATGACTGCCAAATCAACATCCGGTTGCACTTCGAAAAAATCAAAAATTGATTTTAACATTTCATGATGCTGGCCAGTAGATACCAAAAGTGTTAACCAGCCTTTGGACTTTTTTAACTCCTTGTACACAGGAATTAATTTTATTGCTTCTGGTCTTGTGCCAATTATTAATAGTACCTTCCTCATTAATTCCCCTTTAAAAACTCTTTCAAGCTAACTATACCAGCTTCCATTACTATTTGATTTAGCCGGACATCTTCACGAACACACTCTTCGAGACCTTCCTTTCGAAATTGATGCAAAACTACTTGAGTAAGTTCAGAAGCCTGTATAGGCATCTGAATCAACACGGATGATTTAGCAAGCATTTCTGAAACCTTCACCAATTTCTCTTCAATGGCTAAACAAACAGAGGGAATGTTGAGGCATGCCGACAGAATAGCACCATGCGCCCGACTGGTAACTATCAACTTGCATTGTTTCAACTTTTGAACAAACTCAGTTACAGTGATTCTCTCAGGATTCCATTCAATCATGGAAAAGTTACTAAACCTTTCTTTATAAAATCTATCGGTATTTCCATCAAACGAAAAGAATAGGACTGGAATTCCAGAACGCTGCAATGACTGAGCTGTTTGTTCGATTGCATCAAAATCAATCTGATTGTCATAGCTCCAATCACGAAGAATAAAACCGACACAGTTTCTTTCTGATCCCGATATTTCGGAGTCACTAAGCCAATACTGTTTTAAAAAAGCCAAATCAGTTGCAATTCTTAAAGTATAAGAAAAACCGTAGCGGATAATTCGTTTAGCACTTTCTTCATCGCGCACCAGCAAAAAATCGTAATCAGAAAGTGAAATGATATCATTAAAAAATCTGGCAGAGGAATAAGTATATGAGCCAACACCAATACCCAATCCAATCCTCCCAATTGAAGTGATGCCTGTATTTCTCTTCAAACTTCGATACGCTCTATAAAATGATTTAAACAATGTGAATCCGAGTAAATGAATAATTGTATTAAGTAAATAAAACTTCAGATTTCCCTTTTTAAAATCAAAATAAACTCCACCACCACCGTCTACAATCCAGTTGGCCTTGATAGGGTCATCATCTTTAATAATCCTTACTGATTCACCCAGAATACTTATGATATAACTATTATCAAATGCACTGTTTGAGCAAACCAAAATTTCACTATCAGGGAAGCATTCCTTAACTAGTTGATACGTCACCTTAAGCAAGATATCATCTCCAAGGTTTGCAAAACCATAATAGCCTTTTAGAATTATTTTGTCAGTCATATTACTCAACTACCTCTCGTAAAAGAGCTTCCAATTTTGCAGCATTCTGGCTTGCCGAATATTCCATAAAATTTTCATTGATTTCAAAGAGATTCCTATTCTTAGCAAAAAATTGCTCTGTTAAGAATAATAAATGATCGGGTAGTTTATGAATATTTTCAGCATTAAAGCATGAACCAAATTTTTGGTCCACCAAATCATGAGTAGTGCTATTCTTACTGGTAATGGCTAGTATATATCTTCTAGCAGTAAAATAATCTAAAAGTTTAGATGGAAAGAACAGATCAAAAATCGGATCCTGCTCCAAAGCATCAATTGCCACCAAAACAGAGGAAGACTGTTGGAGCCGGATTGCTTCTTGCATCGAAAGATGCCCCATGTACTTTACATTCTTTGCTTTTGATTGTTTAATACGATCAATGTTTTTCTGGTCAAAAAAACCTGCAAAAATAAACTCAGACTGATCCTCAAACATAGGTTCAATTCTTATTGAACGCTCAATAGCATCCATTAACTGAAAGATGCTGCGGCTTCCATACAATCTTCCAGTCAATACAAATTTGATTTTTCCTATAAATTCAATGGGTGTTGTATTGATGAAAGCATCATCAAAAACATTAGGCAACAGCCGGAACTTGTGGGCATGATTGGGATACTTTTGTTGATAATACTTAACTGTTTTTACAGAAGTCAATGTCACTAACTTTGCTTGTTCAATACAAATCCTTTCTAAAAGTTTATTGCGCTTTTTAGGAAATTTTGTGAGTGGTTGAAATGGATTATCTCCCCATGGATCGCTCAAGTGCATTATCCACGGCAAATTCCAATTCCTGGAAAACTTTAAAGCCATAAGCGCTGAACTGAATGGAGCTGAACGGGAAAAAATAATTTCTGACCCTTGAGGTACTTTTGTTTCAGCAAATCTAAACAGCTTTGGAAAAATAAAGTCATCATCAGGCACAACCACAAATGGTAAAATTCTTTTGACTACCGTTAGTATTTTTGGATGAAGCATTGTAAGAGAAACATGAGAGCGTATGTTCTGCAAATACTTTTCAAGAGATTTATCTTCTGGCTCCCATCCACCTGTAACCCGCGTAGTTAAGAGGGTGACTTCATGATTCTTTGACAAGTAATAAAGATATCTTCCTGTTTGAACACTCTCGGGAGAATTTTTAGGAGGGGCTGAGATACTTATAACCAATAATTTCATTGATACTTTTTACGGTAAATGCAAGGTCGATGTAGCGTCTCTACCCGATTGTTAAACGAATCAAACTTCACTACAAAACCACTGTCTGAGACGGAGGGTGTATCAATAATTTCAAATTCACCGAACACTCGTGTATCTTCGAACCTGAAGTTACTATTATAAATAATCAACAACCCACCCTCTACAATTTGACTAGCCAAAAATGCTATACTGGCTTCGTATTTAGAAAAGGGATAGACGTTTGCACAGTTCTGCAAAAGTTTTGTGTCCTCCCATCTGCACAATACTGAGAGACAAAAAATTGCGTGGTATGGACCTAATGTCTTAATATTTGTTTCATTACTTGAGAAGAACTCAATATTCGGATCATCATTGTTGCTTTGCGCGATTCGTAAATTCGATTTATTGATGTCGACACCTATAATCCTGCTGTTGGGAAAATACCGCCTGAGAGAGAAGCATTCTTCACCGGTTGAGCAACCATACGAAAGTATTTTTGTCCCGACAGCCACATGACCTACCAATGCCTTACGTGCCTCGTCAAACAATTCCGGGTAGCGATTTTCACTTGTGGTGGAGGTAAGCTGATGTTGGTTAGCATGCAGGCTTCTGTAGAACTTCATGAGCTTATTACCGAGTAGGTTGAATTCACCTTTAACCCGGTTTAAAATCTTAACCAATAACATATCATTTCTGCTCATATCCCTATCCAACAAATTGATAAAAAAATTGCCAAAGAAAGTACCAGGTGGAATACAATTTTTTTCGTTGATAGATCTACTAATTTAAATATGTATACTAAAGTTATAAAATGAACCAATAGGGTGGCAAGCGAATAACCTAAAATAGATATCTGAACACTTCGGAAATAAACTCCCAATCCTAAACCTGCCAATTTAATGAACAACGAAACTACTTGGATTGTAAAGTTGACACGCTCTTTATTGAACAATCTAAATAGTACAGAAAGAGGTAATACAGCCATCATAAAAAAAGAGCCTAACGCAATATAACCTGCAAATTCTCCCCCCATTCGCCAGGCCTCCCCAAATAGAAAAACAAATATTCTTTCGCTCAGCAAGGAAAAAATTGTCAGCCCAAACAGACTCAAGTAATAGGAATTATTATACAAGCCATAAACCATTGTTTTTAACTCATCAGGCTGGTTACTTTTCATCTCTGCAGCTTTCTGAAGAAAAACTGTAGTTGATGACATGATGATAATGGATAACGGTAATGTGACTAAACTACTGGCAAGGGCATATAAACCAACAGCGGTAGCATCAAATTCAATGGATAGATAATAAATTGGTAAATGATTGCTTAGATTGCCGATTAGTACTCCTGAAGTTATAAACAATGGGTAACCTTTATAGTCTTTGAAGACTACCCATAGATCTTTGGCCGAAAAGTTAAACAGGACACGCCCAACATTTTGTCGAATTGACCGGCTCAGTTTTACCGAAGCCTCAACAGGATATAACATTAAATTACCCAGAATGATACCCAAAGCTGATGGCCAAACCAGCAAACCCCAAAGCAGGGTAATGCCCTTGCTAAGTACAACTGAAAAAATTTTTGCGACAGCTCCCCTTGTGAATTCCTTACTTCTTATGTTCCAGCCCAAGAGTAAATTATCAGCACCCATAAAGAAAAAATAAATCGGGATAAAGTACAGATAGGGCTTAAGTATCTCTGCATTAAAGAGTTCTAATAACGGTTCTGCGAAGAAAAATATTGCCAGTAAGGACAATATTAGGACAGTGAATATAGCTAAGATTGTTAGCCTGATTAAATTATAAAATTCGGTTTCATTTCGTGCTGCTACATATCCTCCCGGGAGTTGCAAAGTAGTTAATGGTGACAAATTATTAGTTATTGCGATAAAAAGGGAGAACAGTCCGTAAGCTTCAGGCCCATATATTCGAGCAATAAAAGGTGTTAGGATAAAACCTAATAGTTGAGCAATAACGTTTCCGGAAAATGTAATCGCAAGATTTTGCGTAAATGACCCTTTAGTCTTAAATCGCGATAGGACTTGAGCGAGATATTCTTTAAAAGTTTGCATTAAGGTTCAAACATCGCTAAAAAAAGCATATAGAGTAAAAAGTTTACACATTTATGCATTCATTCAAAAAAATTACCTTTATCGCGCCCTACTCTGACAACATTGCACCCTCCCAAAGATTTAGATTTGAACAGTACTTTGATGCTCTAAAAGAGAAGGGATTTCGCTTTACCTATTTTGGTTTTATCCCTAACAAAAAAAATAGGGGACTTTATACCCATAAAGATTCATTGAGTACATTATTGATTATTTGTATAGGATTTTTTCGCAGGATAATTCAATTGTATTCGATTTCACAATCAGACTTTGTATTTATTCACAGGGAATGCGCCCCTATTGCTCCGCCATTCTTTGAGTGGATCATTAAAAATATTTTTCAAAAGAAAATAATTTATGATTTTGATGATGCAATCTGGTTGTCAGATAAAATTGATGAATCAATTTTTGAGAAATTTATACGTCAAAGAAACAAAGTAAAAACAATTTGTAAATGGAGTTATAAAGTGAGCTGCGGCAATATATTTCTCGCAAGCTACGCCAGACAATTCAATACCAATGTTATTGTTAACCCCACCACCATTGATACAGAAAATTTACATAATCGATCCCCGTACCCTAATAAAAAAAAATCAAACCAAATAATTATCGGATGGACCGGATCTCATTCTACACTAAAATACTTGTTTGAGGTAGAGGAGGTTCTATACGAACTTGAAAAGACTTTCCCGCAGGTAACTTTTGCACTTATTGCTGACAAGCAGCTTGAAATGAAATTAGAGAGATATGATTTTATGAAATGGAGTAGAGAAACTGAAGCCTATGATCTTTCCAAAATTGATATAGGAATAATGCCATTGCCAGACGATGAATGGTCGAAAGGAAAATGTGGTTTTAAAGCACTTCAATATATGGCTATGAGCATCCCTTGTGTGGCCTCACCAATAGGCGTCAACACCACTATTATTGATCATGGAATAAATGGCTTTTTGGCATCCAAAAAAGAAGAGTGGCTGTTTTATTTAACTCAACTGATTACCAATGAACATATGCGACTAACGTTTGGGTTGGAGGGGAGAAAAAAGGTCGAGACTTGTTACTCTGTTCGCTCGAATACCGATAATTTCCTCAAACTCTTTACGTAAAAATAAATCTCTATAAGGGCTAATAAATAAAATGGAAGAAGTGGAATTTTGTACCGCGCGAGTGTTCCGAAATTAAAGGTGGATACGCCCACGGCAAAAGCAAAAGTAATACTGAAAACCAGACAGAAAATAACAGTTGGATTTCGAAATAAAAACGAGAACTTCCAGCGGGATCGGTACAGTATATATACGGTCAGAAAGAGGAGCAGAGAACTCTCTAATGCGGAGAGTAACATAAGTGGATTCTTAACTTCCCAAATATAGGGTCGAAACAAGGAAACATTAATAGCTTCAGGTGCTTTACTTAGCATTCCAAAGAATGTACCATCTAGCTCACCTAAACTATAACTGCTCCCAGCATCCTTCCCTGTATAAAATCCAATATCATAGGCTGTAATTTGTGCTGTTATGGCAATTCTATCTAATGAATAACGTGCATCATCCTTTCCTATCAGATAGATGGCGTAATATCCGGACCCAATCAATAAGAATGCAATCAAAGGAAGAATTAATATCTTAACTACAACCGAGCGAATTCGAGATAACTTATCGGCATAAATCCAAAGCAACAAAGCCGGAAGAAAACAAAGTAGTATGTATTTCTTTACTGCGTAGATGATCAGCACACTTAGAACCAGTACTATTCCTGTAACTAACGAATACCTTCTATGAATAAATATTTTATCAGCGCAATACGTCAAAATACCAACCGCAGCTAGTGTAAGTGTGTCTTTTAAAAGACCAGAACCCCAAAATATTACTGACGGGACAAACAGTGTGGCCAAAGCAACCCAACGATGTATTTGAGGCGAATGGCAATAAAAGGCAATAAACAATGCCCACGCGCCACAAAAGCTTATAACGGCAAAAAAAACTACTGTTGCCGAATAGGATGAGAAGGTAATCAGATCAAATAAGGCAGCTACCCTGATCACAAAAAATGAAGAGGGATCGGTGTAAAATGGTATCTGAGACGCATATGCATACGTGCCCTGCCCATACTCACCGCTTGACGTCAATAGCTTCCATCCCAATAGAGGCGAATCCATGAATGCCTCCCAAACGTGACGGCTGCCATGGGTATGATAGTTGAAGGTATCCCCACCATCATAATAAAACTGGTATAAAAACCCGAGGGCTAACGCACCAAAAATTCTTAGCGTAAGCGCAGGAAAAAAGTACTTCCGATTTACCGCATCGGTTACCCGCGGACGAACAAGATAAGCTATGATGTATACTAAAAGTAGAACTAAGGGGGTAGTTATAAGATCTCGTAATTCCATCCTGCCGTTATTTCCTTCTTATCCAAAATGATCCCGGCACACGATCCGGCTGTTTCTCCAATACAGGAAATACTTTTTTCAATGCTTCGTAATGATTTTTCGTAAGGAAATTCATCATGCAAATTACCTCAAACAAATTATTATTGATCATAAATGCCTCCAGAATATATTGCTCATTCCACATCCTGAAATCATCTCTTAACCATGCTACCGGATAATCATCAGGAATAAAAATATCATGAAAATGTACATACACTCCACTTTTTAATCGGGGTAATAAATCAAGAATTATGGTTACTACATCACCCCCGGGGCGAATAATATGCGAAGAATCGATAAATAAGATATCCCCACTTTCTAATGAATCAAAGAATTCAGGCGACAGTTCTTCCACTTTGGTTCGAAGCAAGTTCACGCCAGTTTGCTCCAGCCAAGGCATTTCATACGGCTCGATGCAGGTAATTTTGCAGGTATACGCTAAATCGGTTTTGGTGTTTTCTTCTACTGCCGCTAGGGCTGCACGGGTTGAAAACCCAGAGCCAACCTCAATTATTCTTTTTGGCTTAATCAACCGAATGAGTGAGTAATAAAATTCAGCATCACCCGATCCAAAAGATCCATTTTCGTAATAAAACTTTAACGATTGTCTATCGGGGCTATTCAATGGCATAGCACTCAGTTCTTCACGAAAGGAAAAGCTTGATATCAGGTTCAATTGGTTCTTGATATTGAAATCAAATCGGGCTTTTGGCTGATGCTCATGAAGTTTCCTGTAATCAAAAAGAGGATCGTAGTAATGATCCACAACTGGGTACATTCCTAATTTCAAAAACAAAGCTCGTGTAAGGGGTGTGCTTTTCAACCCCCAATACCTTGAAATACGAAACCAAACAATTGAAGTGATCGTAATGGGCAGCAGCAAAACCTCAAAAAATGGCGCAAGCGGTTTTAATACGCGTAAGAATTTCTTCATTAGTTGGTTATTAGTTTCAATCCACCTGCTCCATTTTCTTCAGCCTGCGTTTGGCATCCTTGAAAGCTTCGTCTTTCCGCTTTGATTTTTTCTTTACCAGGTTAAAATATTTTTTTGCCTCAGCTTTGTTGCCTTGCTTTTCAGCAATCTCGCCCAAGGCAATTAATGAATAAAGATAATAGCCCGATTCGGTGGCCTCAATCTCCTCAGCATAGCGAACACATAATTCATAATACTTTTTGGCGTCATTCAAATCGCGCTTGGCCTCACTGATCTGGCCCATAAAAAAAGCTGCATAGCGCCCACTGGTGGCCTCGTATCCAATCATACCGCTGTCAATCCGTGCTAATATTTCCTTACTAACAGGTTCAGCCTGCGCAAATCTGCCTATCGAATAAAGCATGCGTGCATAATACCGATGGAAAACGGGATTGTCAGGGTATGTCTCAAACAAGTATTCGCTTATCTGAAAAGCACGGGGCTGGTCATTTTCGTAGTTATTTAAAATGCGCATCAGCCAAACCATAGCCTCGGTCCGTGTGTAAAAGGCGTTATAGGAAACTTCCTTCAATTGTTCGAGGCCTAGCTTTTTGTCGCCTTTGGGAAAGAACCATAGAATGGGCTTTAGTGAAGGATAATTCTCCGGTACCCACACTGAAAAATAATTGAACAGCGCATCACCAAACAATAACTCCGGACTCAAATCCTGTCCTTGCTTGCTAACCTCCAGGTACTTCAATGCACTTTTGCCGGCTGAAGCGGCTTTGGTCCATTGCCTCCTGTATTCATCCGAATACAATCGGCCTTTAAAACCATAGGCTGCTGAGAGAAAAAACGCGGCTTCAATTTTATACTCCGGATGTTTCTTGAATAAATTTTCTGCCACAAGAATGGTACTATCCATATAGGCCATGAAAGTTTTATCATGTGCCTCATTTTTTGTGTTGGGCATAATTTTCCACCACTCAATAAGACCCATTAAAAAATACGGCAGCGGGTGCCAGCGATATTTGTACCTCAAATACCGGAACTTCCACTCGGCATCAGCAAACTTAAAATTGTAGAGGTCATTAAGGGCTTCGGTACATTGCAACTGTACACCCAGATCGGATATCAGGATAATCGTGGTATCCTTTTTCACTTCCGGCTGTGCTTTTAACGGCAAACCCGCGACTAAGCTAAAAATGATTGCCCCGAATAGTTGTGTCTGAATTGATTTACCCATAGAATTACCTAACCCGAAAAGCTGCCCCAGGTATGCAAAACGAAAACGAAACTAAGTCAATATTCGCAACCGACAAAAGGCTGCTGTTCGTACTGCTTTGCCTGATTACGCTATTGTTGCTCTACATTAAAAAGTCCTTCATTGAAAACGAAACCGCAGCCTTTGAGTTTCTGCAGGATAGGCCCGAAGGCGCTATTCTAACTTTAATCAGCACCCTACAGTTCATCTCAGTACCCCTGATTTACCTCTGGAAGTTCACCATAATTGCCTTTGTTATTTGGGTAGGTTGTTTCATGTATGGCTACCGGGTAACCTATAGCCAGTGCTGGGGCGTGGTGGTGGGCGCTGAGTTTATTTTCTTTATCCCTGAGGTATTGAAAATCCTATGGTTCCTGTTTGTTGAAACCGACCCACTCTACACCGACATCGGGGCTTTCTATCCGTTGTCTCTCATGCACTTTTTCGATTACTACGCCATCGATACACGATGGGCCTATCCGCTTAGGGCATTAAATCTTTTTGAAATTGCCTATTGTTTTCTGCTAGTAGCGGGCATCCATCATTATGCAAAAAAAGAAAAGAAAACCGTATGGTTTATTGTGGTCAGTTCCTACGTGCTGATCTTTCTTCTATGGCTTGTTTTTTATGTGATCGTGTATAAATAACTGCTTTTCCAGACACTGAGGCACATCTAAAAAAATAGTAACTTGCATGGCCATGAAAGAATTAATCTTTGTTATCGAAGAATCGCCAGAAGGTGGATACGAGGCACGTGCGCTTGGTGAAAGTATTTTTACAGAGGCTGATAATCTTAAAGATCTTAAAGTGAATATCCGGGAGGCTGTGCTGACGCATTTTGATGAAGGCAAGCACCCCCGTATAATCAGACTACATTTCACCAAAGAAGAACTCATCACATTATGAAAATTCCCCGCAATGTTTCTGCCCGGGAATTCATCAAATCACTCAGCAAAATTGGTTACGAAGTTAGTAGGCAAAAAGGAAGTCACATCCGCCTGACGTGTTCCTTTCCAAAAACCCATCATGTAACAATTCCTAATCACGATCCTATAAAAGTTGGAACCCTTTCGGCCATTTTAGCCGATATTTCGGTCAATAGAAATCAAACAAAAGAAGATCTTATCAAAGAAATATTTGGTTAAGATACCCGATGAGCCATTAAAACCGTTATCGTTATTTCATAACCCCAAAATCAGTATTTTCGCCCCTTTATCTGCCAAAAGCGTTGGCAAACACAGTGCATAAAGCTCAATAGAAGAATATGAATTTTCAGAAGATTAATAACCTTACCGGATGGGCCATTTTCGTCATCACCCTGGCGGTGTATTGGATTACCATGGAAGAAACGGCCAGTTACTGGGACTGCGGTGAATTTATTGCCGTATCCTACAAGCTGGAAGTACCCCACCCTCCCGGGGCGCCATTGTTTCTTTTGCTGGGCAGATTGTTTTCCTTTCTGGCATTAGGTGATGTTACCAAGGTGGCCTACTGGATAAACTTCATGAGCGTGCTTTCGGGTGCCTTCGCGTCACTCTTTACCTTTTGGTCGATTACCCTTTTTGGTAGGAAACTTATGAAAATCACCAACCCGGATGAGCACGGTTTTGACAAAACTCTTTTGCTCATGGGTGCTGGTGTTGTTGGCGCGCTGGCCAATACCTTTGCTGATTCCATCTGGTTCTCTGCCGTTGAAGCCGAAGTTTACGCCATGTCATCGGCCTTTACAGCCTTTGTGGTATGGGCCATGCTGAAATGGGATGTTATTGAAGATGAATCAAAAGCTAACCGCTGGCTGATTCTTATCTCCTATATGGTTGGACTTTCCATAGGTGTTCACTTGCTAAACCTGGTGACACTTCCAGCCCTTGGGTTGATTTTCTACTTCAAGAAATATAAACCAACCACGTGGGGAATTATTGCAACCCTTGGCGTAAGCGGATTGCTCATCATCTTCATCAATGATATTATCATTCCGGGTTTACCTTCGCTGGCCGGAAATTTTGAAGTGTTCTTTGTAAACACGTTAGGCATGTTCTTTGGCTCGGGGGTTATCTTCTTCAGCCTGTTAATTATCGGGGCGTTGGTTTACGGTATCCGCTACACCCATGTTAATAACAAACCTGCGTTAAATACTTTCTTGCTCTCCACCGCCTTTATTTTGATAGGATATGTTTCTTACGCGGTGGTGGTAATCCGTTCCAATTACAATCCTCCTATTGACGAGAACGACCCGTCAGACATTATGAGTTTCGTAAGCTACCTGAAACGTGAGCAGTACGGAAGCCGCCCGTTGTTGTATGGTCAGTATTTCACCGCACAGGTTATCGACATCAAAGAAGGAGCGCCTCAATACCGCAAGGGCAAAGACAAATATGAAGTGGCTGAGCGCAAAATTTCGTATGTGTACGATCCTAATCACACCACCATACTGCCGCGTATCTACAGCACCGACAGGCAGCACCAGGCGTTGTACCGATCGAAGCTTGGGTTGAAAGAGGGACAAAAGCCAACCTTTGCCGATAACCTTAGCTTCATGTTTTCGCACCAGATTTACTGGATGTATGTACGCTACTTCATGTTCAATTTTGCCGGTCGTGAAACCGATGAAATTGGTGGCGATTGGTTAGGTCCCAACAGCTGGTTTGAAGAAGTGCCCGAAATGATTTCCTACAACAAAGCGCGGAATAACTTTTTCATGATTCCGTTTATCATCGGCATGATAGGATTGGTTTATCACTACTTAAACGACAAGAAAAACTTTGCTGTTGTTGGATTATTGTTTGTACTCACCGGGGTGGCGTTGGTGGTTTACCTCAACTCACCGCCAAGTGAACCCCGTGAACGCGATTACATCTATGCCGGTTCGTATTATGCGTTTTGTTTCTGGATTGGTTTTGGTGTAATCGCCATCGCGCAAAGCATTGGCAGGCTTATTCAAAATCAAAAAGCAGCAGCCATTGCCGCCACCCTTATCGGCCTTACAGCACCCGCTATTATGGCGGCCGAAGGATGGGATGACCACAATCGTTCAAACCGATTCTTCTCGGTTGACTCAGCCAGCAACTATCTTGAATCATGTGCGCCTAATGCCATACTTTTTACCGGTGGTGATAACGACACCTTCCCGCTCTGGTACGCCCAGGAAGTTGAAGGGATTCGCACAGATATTCGTGTAGTGGTACTAAGCTACTACAACACCGATTGGTACATTGCACAGAGCATGCGCAGGCATTATGAGTCAGAGCCGTTTCCATACACCCTTACCGAAAAGCATTACCGGCAGGGAGGCTATAATGACGGACTGATGTACTATGAAACCGGAATTAAAAGCATCGACCTGGCGCAGTATATTGATTTGATTAAAAAAGAAAGCAAGAATTTAATCCACCCGCAGTACGGAACCACCAACATGGTTCCGTCAAAAGAACTTGTGCTCAAAGTTGATACTGCCCATGTAAAATCGCTGGGTATCATTCCGGATGACCTGAAAGATTTGCTGGTTCCAGAGATGCGGCTTCGGGTAAAGGGCAATAGTTTAATGAAACAGGATTTGGCGTTGCTGGACCTGCTACTCACCAACAATTGGGAACGTCCAATTTACGTGAACAACACTTCGCTTGAACAATTTAATGTTGATCTGAAACCCTTTATCGTTATTGAAGGTAATGCCTTTCGCATTTTACCCATTCGTAATCCTACACCGCAAAACAGATTGGTCAATACAGATGTTGCCTATACAAACATCACACAAAAATTCCGCTTCCGCGGATTGGATGACCCCAAAGCATTTTTCAGTCTGGATTACAGGAGTTTTGTACAAAACCACCGCTCAACGATAAACGAACTTGCCGGAGCCCTGATTGCCGAAGACGACAAAGAACGCGCAAGGGAAATACTGCTTTTAGGGCTTGAGAAAATGCCCGATAAAGGGGTTCCTTACGATTTTACCAATGCCCTGAGCGTAGAATTGCTTATGGAAGTTGGTGAAACCGAAAAGGCCGTTGAAATAGCAACGGTTATTGGCAACCGTGTGGATGAAATGGCGAGTTATATGATCCGCAGAGGAGAATTTAATCGCGACTTGTACAACAACATTGCCGTATTGGGCGAATTACAACGCGTACTTTATAAGTATGGTGAAGCCGACCTTGCCAAACGCTTTGAAGATGCCTACGAAAAGCATGCGGCTGAAATACAACGGTAGTTTTCAGTTAAATCCTCTAAGGTCTTAAAGACCTTGGAGGATTTATTTTTTTACGATCAAAAATAAATCCAACGCCTCATCGGCATTGTCGGTAACCAGGTAATGGTTGTGGGTAATGTTACGCACAAGTGCGCTATCACCAGCGTGTAGTTTATTACGGTTCAAGCGATTCATAAACTCATACGGAATGCGCAGCATCCACGCTGGTAATTTATGCTGAAGGTTAAAAATATCCCATCGCATAAGCCGGTTAACCGACTTTCTATTTTCCTCATAGTAGGCCATTACCTGTTCGTTTCCAGTAATACCCATCATCACAACTGAGTCAAAAATTTCAGCAGCTAATTGTTTTAATTCACTAGCCAGGTATTCGCGGATGTGCCATGGGTTCCGGCTCAACGATAACCTTCGGTTAGGTGTGGTAATTAAGGCTACGCCACCCGGTTTAAGCACCCGGTAAATCTCTTTCAAAAAAAAGCGATCATCCTTAATATGTTCAATTACCTGAAAAGTAATAACACAATCGTAGGCATTGTCTTGTAAACCATGAAGCGGGGGAAGGTTCATCGCAATAAATTTTGCGTCTGGAAATTTTACACGAAGGGCATTCAAGGCCTCATCAATTTTATCAACTGCCGTAAAACTTTTTGATTTTGGTTTTAACAAGGCAATGCCCCGCCCTTCACCACAACCTATCTCCAGCACATCACCTTGTATATAAGGACCGGCCGCAACATATGCTTTAAATAAACGTTGATGTATGGGGTTATCCGAAGGAATATTTTCGGATGTTATTTCAGTTGTATATATCTTAGCCATATGGATAACGTGCGCAAAAATAGCGGAATAAAGATTATGCGTAAATTCTTTTCAATCGCATCCATCCTGCTGGCAAGCACGGCTTCGCTGGCACAAGGGCTTCAAAACATCAATTACAATTACATTTATTATCCCGACCAGGAATTTTTTCTCCATTGGAAAATCGTTCATCGAAACAACCAGATTGAAATCCAATACACGCTTGAACGCAGCGGGGAAGCCATAAACCTTATGACCTATGATATTTTATGGGAGATACGTAAAGACCTGTCAGAAAAAGAGGGCACTGCCATTACCACAGCGCAGCCGGAGACCACTTCGGAAAGCTTAAAGTCCGGTCGTGTGTTTTTGGAACAATCCACTGCCGGTAAATATGCCGTGGCCAAGGTTTTGAATAATGCTAAAAAGGTAATGACCATCTTTTACAAAAAGGTTCCTGCATCCCCCACACCGTATTTGAGTCAGGGCAACAATCCTTCCGTAAAAAATTATGCGCGACTAAATACCGAAGTTTCCCTTACAGGCTTTGCCGATGAAAGACCACTATTAGTGTCGCATTATAACGAAGCCTTTCCGGCTGCCGCACCGCCATTTTCGGTGGCGCAGGCGCGCGTTTCGCCAGTCCTAAAACCCGATACGGTATTTAAGGTTGCTCCCAACGCATCCATTTCCCTTAGCCGTAATGGCTTATACCTTGCCCAGCAAGATACCACTTCGGCCCTTGGTGTGGGCTTCAGGATAGAGGACGATTATCCAAAACTGGGCAAGCTGCAAAGTCTGGCGGGGCCTATGATTTACATTTGTAGCAACACCGAATACAGCCGGCTTGCTGCCGCAGGTAATGATAAAGCCCAGTTCGATAAAGTTGTTTTGAGCATTACCGGCAATACCGACCGTGCCAAGATATTTATGCGCAGCTACTTCAGGCGCGTTGAGTTGGCCAACCTTTATTTTAGTTCGTACAAAGAAGGCTGGAAAACAGACCGAGGCATGATATATATAATTTTCGGCTTGCCTCAAGCGGTGTACCTTTTTAACGATCGCGAAGTTTGGGAGTACAAGAACACAACCTTTACCGGTAAGTTTACATTCGTAAAGGCCGCTACTATTTTTGATCCTGAAAATTTTGTGCTGCTCCGCGATAAGGCCTATGAAGCCAAATGGTATGAGATGATTGACTTGTGGCGGAAGGCAAGGTTTTAGCAATTCCTGCCTGCGACAGGCAAGCGTTGATGGATATTCGTACTTTTGAGCCATGACTAAAACCGATATGATTTACGGTACCCGGGCCGTAATGGAGGCAATTAAGGCCGGGCGGCAAATCGAACGCATCCTGATCCAAAAAGGTATTTCAAATGACCTGATCCGGGAACTCCTTCAGGTAATCCGTGCAAAAAATCTTTCCTTTAGTTACGTTCCGCAGGAAAAACTCAATCGGCTTTCCACCAAAAACCATCAAGGTGTAATTTGTCTGCTCTCCTCCGTGGAGTATGCTTCGCTGGATAATATTGTTCATGCGGCATTTAGTGAAGGGCGTGAGCCTTTTCTATTGTTGCTGGATCAAATTACCGATGTTCGGAATTTCGGGGCCATTGCCCGCACCGCGGAATGCGCTGGAATTGATGCGTTGGTTATCGGAGAAAAGGGCAATGCGCCCATCACCAGCGATGCGATGAAAACTTCTGCCGGGGCGCTTAACCACTTACCGGTTTGCCGCGAAAAAGATTTAAAGAAAACCATTACCTACCTGCGCGAAAGTGGAATTACCGTTATTGCGTGTACTGAAAAAGCCACCAAACTTATTTACGAGGTTGACATTAAAGGCCCTGTCGCATTGATTATGGGTTCGGAAGAAGATGGTATATCAGATGCCTTGCTGCGCAGTGCCGATGAACTGGTAAAAATCCCCATGAAGGGAGAGATTGGTTCATTGAATGTATCTGTGGCGGCAGGAATAGCGATGTATGAAGTGGTGAGAAAGAAATATGCTTTAGTTTAATCAGAAAGAGATTTTAAATCCGAATTACTAAAATATAAGTATAAAAATATTATGATTGAACCAACTAATAGAAAAGGAGTTATTGTAGTAAATTCAAATTCAGAAAAAATCCTTCGATAACTTTCAACATTATGGCTCAAATCCTTATCGTAGAGCAGTCTTATTGAATGCAATGGAAGTCCAATCAACTTTATATTATAAAGTCGATTAAACATCAGAAATACTATCCCTTCAAAAAAGTCCCATCCCACAAAAAAAACATATGAAACTATAGGCGATCTGAAAACAAAAACAATGGAAAGAAGGAGAATTGAAAATAAGAATGAAGTCACCAATATTGTAAATGTAAATTCTATATAAAAGAAAATGTTAGCATGCAGGCTTGTAAAACCAGAAAATTCGATCGATAAAAAAAGTGCTATAATTCCTAAAAAAGTAAAAAAAACCGAAATAATTAAACAGAAAATAATTTTTGCGGTAAAATAAAAACCTCTTGACCTAAGAAAAACGACCCTGTTGACATGGCCAATTAAAAATTCGTGTCCACACAGAATTAGTATATAAACTGGTAAAAAAAAATAAGTTTGTGATATCTTTAAGATATAGAATGCCATCGTTTCAATGTATAGACCTTCACTGATTTCATTTGCAGTTACAGAAATACGGCCAAGAACTGCAATCAATAAAGGGAACGATACGGTGGTAATAGCCAGCAGAATTACTACGTATTTTCGTCCGAATAGCTTCGAAATTTCGAATCGAAAAGTATCCATAACTACTAATTAATTCTCTGTGATTTTAGTCTCAAGTAGTTCAGAATAAGCCTTTTCAAGATCCCCATATTTTCGAATAAGGGAGTTTGTCTCTTCAGTAGCTACAACTACCCCTGCTTTAATAAAAATTACTCTGTCACAAATTTTCTCTAAATCGCTCAATACATGACTTGCTATCAAAAACGAATCTCCCAACTTTTTCCTTTCAAGGATTAATTTTCTGAGCGCTATAATTGAATCCACATCCAAATGATTTGTAGGCTCATCTAATAAGGTCAAATCATATTGTCTAAGGAAAGAAAGCAGCAATGAAACCTTTTGTTTCATACCTGCTGAAAGTTCTTTATACAAAAGAGATTTGTAGTCAATTGATAAGAAATCATACAGATCATTCAGATTTTTTATATCACCACCCCCTAAAGATGCGTACATTTTAACATTAGTCTGAACATCCATGTCCTCAAAAAAACCCATACGCGAAACTGACATTCCTAATCTTGCTCCAGATTGAATTTTTAAACTACCCAAATATGATTGAATTATGTTCATAAATATATTCAGGAGCGTGGTCTTACCTGAGCCATTGGGGCCAATCAAGCCAATAACCTCACCAGAGTCAATTTTAAGATCGATATTTTGTAATACACATTTATTTTTATACTTTTTAGAAATGCCTTTTGCTTCAATTATCATTCGTAGAATTATTTTGAAGGCAGAGACTAATTGCCTCTACCTTCAGTTATCACCATTTAATCAAACTCTTTTTGACTCTGGTATTTGGGCTTAGCAAAGATCAAAAATGCAAGCAAGCCTAAAATAGGAAAAAGAACTGATATTAGATATAAAACTGACTTTATCTCTAATCTTAAGTGTTCTGATCTATAAATCCTTACGATAACGAATAAGGCTATCGCTATATTTAGGATGAAGATAATCATCAATTTAATTAAGGCTTCCATTTCTTAATATTTTAAAGATTAGCGCAACCATCCAAAATACAATCTGCCATCTCTATTGCCAAACAAGTCCCGATAGTCGCATAGCAGGATAGTCGGGCAATTGTACGCATACTATCAATATGCCTGGCGGCACAATCCAACACATCTATCATACCATTGCATCTAAGAGAGGATTGTTTTGGGTCATCCCTAAACTCCGTCACGATTGAATTTTCAATCTTCATTCCAAAAGTTGACTTTTGATTGTAAAAGGTATAATTAGCGTAAAACCTACCTTCATTAAAAATAACCTTATCATCTGTATATACATCTTTTTCAACAGTTACTAAAAATGAACCAAAATCACCAGATGATTTTACTACTCCGATTATGAACTGATTTGATCTAGATTTTAGAGATATTGAAAACGAATTACGTTGTGATTGGGTCATTCCTCTTTGGAAACTCACTAAATCCAGATTCGACTTTTCTATACCTAAGTCATAGAATGACGATGAGTTTAAATAATTGTTCAGCATTTCATCCAGTTGAGAATCCATCTCATGGCTTGGTGAACAGGATACCACAAGAATAACTATAATAAATGAAATCACATTAAAATTTTTCATGGTTTTAAATTTATTAGTAACCCGAAATCTGTCGGGCACAGTGGGGGTTTTGCAAAACATGACTGAACGTAACTGAAAAAAATATGTATCACAAAAGGTGGATACTCATAAGGTGTAACTAATAAGGCTATTTGTATGGAATTTTCACCCCGTGAAAGAGGATGAAATTCTAAACCTTACTCTGAAGCAAATCGGTGAACGTTTGGCAGAACTTCGCAAAGAAGCTGGGTATTCAAGCTATGAAACTTTCGCGCATGACCAGGATTTACCACGTATGCAATATTGGCGAATGGAAAAAGGAAAAGTTAACATCACCATTAAAAGCCTGTTAAAAATCCTGAATATCCACGGGCTAACCCTTCCGGAATTCTTCACTTCGATTCGTATTAGAAAGGGAAAATGAATAATATTTGAAAAAAGGTATGCATGTACCATTTAAGGATATCAGGTAACAAAATGGGGTTACTGCGTTCTTAATAATTTGAAAACTTTCCTCGCTGTTTAGGAAGTACTGGCCATACCTATCAACAAAAACTCCGGGAAGAATGGGATTAGCCTTAGTTGACACCAATTCTACAAAAACTCCCCTCCACCTTTCATAGCCTTTACATCATTTACAAACTGCCGGAATAAATCTTCCCGCTCTTTTTCGCAAACGATAATTACGTTGCCAAACTCACCAACCAGGTAGCCGTTCAGGCCCTGGGCAATCAGTAACCGCCCCGGTGTAGAGGAGCGGATAATCGAGTTGCGTGTATCATATACTAATACCTGTCCGGTAGTGGTGTTATTCTCTTTGTCTTTGGCAGAGATATCATGAATGGAATTCCACGAACCCAAATCTGACCAACTGAAATTAGCCTGGCACACATACACATTGGTGGCCTTTTCCATAATGCCATAGTCGATGGAAATGCTTTTACACTGGGTGTAAATTTTTGAAATGGCGTTCTTCTCCTGGTCGGTTCCGAATTGCTCTAAATTTTCTTCAAAAACTTCTGCCATTTCAGGAAGATGCTCCTGTAGTGCAGCAATAATGGCTTTCACACCCCAGATAAAAATTCCGGAGTTCCATACAAAGTCCCCACTCTCCAGGAATTTCTTCGCCAATGATAGTTCCGGTTTCTCGGTAAAGGTTTTAACCTTTTTCAAGATTTTCTTTTCGGGAATAAACTGGATGTAACCGTAACCTGTTTCAGGTCGTGTGGGCGTTATGCCCAACGTGATCAACTTGTCATGATCCTGCGCTTGGTCAACAGCTTTTGAAATGGTACTTATGAATTCGCTTTCTTTTAAAATCAAATGATCAGAAGGGCTTACCACAATAACGGCATCGGCATTTTGTTGCCGTATTTTATAACTGGCATAAGCAATACAGGCGGCTGTGTTTTTGCGCATGGGCTCAGCCAATACCTGGTTGTCGCTAACCTCGGGCAATTGTTCCTTTACCAGATGAGCGTGTTCTTCATGCGTTACGATATAAATATTCTCCTTTGCACAAATAGGTAAAAACCTTTCGTAGGTTGACTGAAGGAGTGATTTGCCTATACCAAGCACATCCAAAAACTGCTTAGGCTTTGCATTGCGACTATATGGCCAAAAGCGGACACCCACGCCACCGGCCATTAACACTACATAAAGATTTTTTTTCATGCTTAACGTTTGAATAGGGGATTACACAATGCCCTCTTTTAATAAATCATGTAAATGGATAAACCCTGCCAGTTGGTTATTGTCCAGCACAACTAACTGGGTAATACTGTTTTCCTGCATTTGATGCAAAGCCTTTACGGCAAATTCATCTTTCGCTATAGTTTTCGGGCTGACTGTCATAATATCAGTTGCTTTGATGCCGGCAAGATTGGTTTCTTTTTGCAACATCCTTCTCAAATCACCATCGGTAATAATCCCCAACAGTTTATTCTGCTCGTCCACCACGGCTGTGCAGCCCAATCGCTTTGATGATATCTCAATGATCACATCTTTTAATGGGGCATCGGGCCTCACCAGCGGAATAGCATTACCCGATACAATATCCGACACCTTTAGGTAGAGCTGTTTCCCTAACGATCCGCCCGGATGATACTGGGCAAAGTCGGCACTGGAAAAATTGCGAAGCTCAAGCAAGCTTATGGCAAGTGCATCGCCCAAGGCCAGGTGTGCCGTTGTGCTGGTGGTAGGTGCAAGGTTATTCGGGCAGGCTTCTTCCGCAATCGTTGCATTTAAAATGAAATCGGCTTGTTGGGCCAGGTATGAATTTGTATTGCTTACCAAAGCAACAAGTTTTGAGCCCCTTCGTTTTAACAGCGGTACAAGCACCTTAATTTCGGGCGTATTACCGCTTTTTGAAATGCAGATCACAAGGTCTTCCTTTTGAATCATGCCCAAATCGCCATGAATGGCATCGGCAGCATGCATAAAAATGGCCGGGGTTCCGGTGGAATTAAGCGTAGCCACAATTTTATTGGCAATTATGGCGCTTTTACCAATGCCTGTAACGACAACGCGGCCTTTTAAAGAATAAATTTCTTTAACAC
Organism: Cyclobacteriaceae bacterium; assembly: GCA_025808415.1. Taxonomy (NCBI): domain Bacteria; kingdom Pseudomonadati; phylum Bacteroidota; class Cytophagia; order Cytophagales; family Cyclobacteriaceae; species Cyclobacteriaceae bacterium. The sequence goes on along the minus strand of CP075525.1, from coordinate 774,242 downwards.
AGGCTTCGAAATCGTTGTCAATTAATTGTACCAGGTTTTCAATTGCACGGGATTCATTTAATAAAACTTCCTGTGCAATGTTTTTGATATTTTTTGCTATATTCAATTCTGTTTCGGCAGTTAGCTTTGATACAGACAAAGATACAAGAAATTGATACTAACTTTTTGGAATAGACGATTATGATGGTGGTTGAAGAGAAAGATGAATTAAAACTTAAGCTAAAAGAGGTTTTTGGTTATTCCACTTTTCGGGGCAACCAGGAAACCATTATCCGAAATATACTGGACGGTAAAAATACGTTTGTAATCATGCCCACCGGGGCAGGCAAATCATTATGTTATCAATTGCCGGCTTTGATGTCAGACGGTTTGGCCATTGTGATCTCTCCGCTTATTGCCTTGATGAAAAACCAGGTTGATCAACTCTTCGGCTATGGTGTTAATGCACGCTTTCTAAATTCAACCCTTACCAAAGGGGAAATAACGCGGCTTAAAAAAGATTGTGTGAATGGCGATGTTAAATTGCTTTATGTCGCTCCGGAATCACTTACCAAAGAAGAGAATATTGAGTTTCTAAAGAAAGTAACGGTTTCGTTTGTGGCTATTGATGAAGCCCATTGCATATCCGAGTGGGGGCACGACTTCCGCCCGGAGTACCGCAAGATCAAAACCATGATTCAACAGTTGGGCAACCTTCCGGTTGTAGCGCTTACCGCTACGGCCACACCCAAGGTTCAGCTTGACATCCAGAAAAACCTTCAGATGGAAGAAGCTGATATTTTTCTTTCATCGTTTAACCGTAAAAATCTTTATTACGAAGTTCGGCCGAAAAAAGAAACCAAAAAGCAGCTGATCAAATTCCTGCGCGACAACAAAGGCAAATCCGGTATTGTGTACTGCCTGAGCCGAAAAAAAGTTGAAGAGATTGCAAACCTGTTATCGGTTAATGGATTTAAGGCAGCACCATACCATGCCGGGCTCGATGCTGATGTACGCGAAAAAAACCAGGATGACTTCCTGAACGAAGAAGTTGACATTATTGTGGCAACCATTGCCTTCGGCATGGGCATTGATAAACCCGATGTACGCTTTGTCGTGCATTATGATGTTCCCAAATCGCTTGAAGGTTATTACCAGGAAACCGGTCGCTCCGGTCGCGATGGCCTGGAGGGGCATTGCCTCATGTTCTACAGCCATAACGACCTGAACAAACTGGAAAAATTCAATAAAGATAAATCGGTCCAAGAGCGCGAAAATGCCCGCATCCTGTTGCAGGAGATGGAGTACTATGCCGAGTCACCGGTTTGCCGCAGAAGGCAATTGCTGCATTACTTCGGTGAGGAATTTAAAGAAGATAATTGCGGCATGTGCGACAATTGTGTGCACCCACGCGAACGGTTTGACGGCATGGAGGCCGTAAAGACAGTGCTGCAGGCCGTGAAACAAACCAACGAACGCTTTGGCCTTAACCATTTGGTGCATGTCATCCGTGGCGTTGAAGATGAATATGTAAAAAGTTACGGCCATTTCGATCTTCCTATTTTTAGTACCGGTAGCCATGAAGATGCAGACTTTTGGAAATCCGTCATCCGGCAAGCACTAATCTATCAATACTTAGATAAAGACATCGAAAACATTGGCGTACTTAAACTTTCGAAACGGGGCGAGGCCTTCCTGAAAAAACCAGTACCTATCGAGCTGGCCCGCGACCACGACTTTACCACTGATGTTGAGGATGAAGAAGTATCATCTGAAAAGGCACCGGTAAATGCCAAATCGTACGACAGCGCACTCTTTGAAATGCTGAAAAGCCTGCGTAAAAAAATCGCCAAAGAGAAAAACCTTCCGCCATATGTAATCTTCCAGGACCCATCGCTGGAAGAAATGGCCACTACCTATCCTACAACCAAAGAAGATTTGGCCTCGGTAAATGGGGTGGGCATGGGCAAGGTAAATAAGTTCGGAAAAGAGTTTCTCGAACTGATCCAAAACTATGTTGACGAAAACGAAATAGAAACAGCCACCGAAGTTGTTGTAAAATCTTCCGTTAATAAATCGAAAACAAAAATCCTGATCATTCAGCAAATCGATAAAAAAGTTGACCTGGAAGAAATTGCCGAGTTAACACACCTTTCGTTTGAAGAATTGCTGACTGAAATTGAAAACATTTGTTATTCGGGCACCAAACTAAACCTGAATTACTACCTGGAGGCTCTGATCGATCCGCAAAAGCAGGATGACATTCACGATTATTTTATGAATGCCGAAACCGATAGCCTCGAAGCTGCACTTAACGATGAATCGCTTGCGGATTATTCGGAAGAAGAAATCAGGCTTATGCGCATCCACTTTATGAGCGAATACGCACATTAATAACCCCAAACTCAACAGAAAGGCCTCAAATTCATATCTTTGAGGCCTTTTATTTTTTACCCCGTATGAACATCCTGATTATTGGAAATGGTGGCCGCGAACATGCATTTGCCTGGAAGATTAAGCAAAGCCCTTACTGCAACAACTTATATGTTGCCCCGGGCAACGCAGGTACAGGTTCAATGGCACAAAATGTAGCCATTGCCGTTGATGACTTTGAAAACCTGGCAACGTTTTGTCTCGATCACCAAATAGGTTTGGTAGTAGTTGGCCCGGAAGCACCACTGGTAAAAGGTATTCGTGATTATTTTGAACAACATGATAAGCTGAAATCCATTCCCGTGGTTGGCCCAGGTAAAATTGGAGCGCAGTTGGAGGGCAGTAAAGATTTCTCGAAACAATTCATGCTGCGCCACCACATTCCAACAGCTAAAGCACGCACCTTTACAGCACCTGAAATTAATGAAGCCCTGGCATACCTGGACGCTTGTAAACCGCCCCTTGTGCTCAAAGCTGATGGCCTGGCAGCAGGTAAGGGCGTTATCATAACAAACGATAAACTAGAAGCACGGCAGCTAATGACAGAAATGTTGGTAGAGAAAAAATTTGGTGAAGCCAGTGCAAAAGTATTGGTCGAAGAATTTTTGTCCGGTATTGAACTTTCCGTTTTTGTGCTTACCGATGGCACCGATTACCTCATACTGCCGGAAGCAAAAGATTATAAACGCATTGGCGAAGCCGATACCGGTCTGAATACCGGAGGCATGGGCGCTGTATCACCTGTGATTTTTGCCGACAGTGACTTCATGCAAAAAGTTGAAAACGAAGTCGTAAAACCAACCATTAGTGGCTTACAAAAGGAAGGTATAAACTACCGGGGTTTTATATTTATCGGGCTAATGAATTGCCAGGGCAACCCCTTTGTAATTGAATACAATGCGAGGATGGGCGACCCGGAAACCCAGGCAGTACTACCACGCATAAAAAATGATTTTGTACCCCTGTTGTTGGCTGCCGCGAAAGGCGAACTCCATGGAAAACGTATTGAAACCGATGACCAAACCGCGGTTACGGTAGTCATGGTTTCGGGTGGTTACCCGGGCGACTATGCTAAAGGCAAGATTATAGAAGGTCTTAACCAGCCTAATGACGCATTGGTTTTTCATGCCGGCACCAAAATGTCAGGTGAAGCGGTGGCTACTGATGGTGGTCGTGTGCTGGCCGTAACCGGCATGGCCAACGAATTGGGGTTGGCCCGGCAAAAAGCCTATCAAGGGGTTGCCAAACTTACCTGGGATGGCTTATATTTCAGAAAAGATATCGGACAGGATTTGCTGAATTATCCGTCTGATTCTTCAGTTAATCACCCAATTCAGCCTTTCAATTAATTATAATATGGGTTGTGCGTGCGGAACATCTAAAGATGGGAAAGTAGCCGGTTGTAAAAATAACGGGGCCTGCAAAACGGGCGGATGCAATAAAATGAATGTATTTGATTGGCTCTCAAACATGGAGTTGCCCGGGCAGGATACCTTCAATATTGTGGAAGTACGTTTTAAAAATGGGCGGAAAGACTTCTACCGGAATATTGACAACCTTAACCTTACCACAGGCGATGCGGTAATTGTCGAAATCCCTAATGGCCACCATTTAGGATTTGTTTCGTTGCAGGGTGAGCTTGTTCGCCTGCAAATGCAGAAAAAGAAAATCGCCAACGACAATGAGATCAAAAAAATATACCGGCTGGCACACACCAAAGACCTGGAAAAGTTTGAAGAGGTAAAGAAGAGGGAACTGCCGACATTATACCGTACCCGCGAAATTATCCGCGACCTTAAATTAAACATGAAGCTTTCGGATGTTGAGTACCAGGCCGACAACACCAAGGCAATTTTTTACTATTCTGCCGAAGACCGTGTAGACTTTCGTGAACTTATAAAAATCCTTGCCGGTGAATTTAAGATACGCGTGGAGATGCGCCAGATCAGTTTGCGCCAGGAAGCAGGAAGGTTAGGCGGCATAGGGGTTTGCGGACGCGAACTTTGTTGTTCAACCTGGTTAGGTGATTTCAAAAATGTAGCCACCAGTGCAGCCCGGTATCAGAATTTATCATTAAACCCCAGCAAATTATCCGGGCAATGCGGCCGCTTGAAGTGCTGCCTGAATTATGAGCTGGAAACCTACATGGAGGCACTTCAGCATATACCTAAAATTGAAACCCCGCTGCTCACCGAACAAGGTGAAGCCAAACTTCAAAAAACCGACATCTTCAAAAAAATTATGTGGTTTGGTTTTAGTGAAGAAAATACCTGGTACCCACTTAATGTGGATCGCGTAAACCAGGTATTGGAAATGAACCGAGCCGGCAAAAAACCCGCCACCCTTATAGCCGATGTGGCGGAAGTAAAGGTTCCGGTACAAACACTGAACAGCGACCTGGAGCGCCTGGACAAGAAATATCAGCGTACCGGAAAAAAGAAAAACAAGAAACGCAAAAATAAAAAGCGTAACCCCAACCAACAGCGAAACCAGGGATGAGAATTTCGTATTTATTTATTGCACTTCTTATTTTTTGTTTTGCCTGCGACCGCGCACGGGTTTTCGAACAAAATTACGATTTCAAAAAACGCTATTGGGCAGTTTCTGATAAACCGGCATTCAGCTTTAAAATTACCGATGCCGATCAACCCTACAATTTATACCTAACCCTACGCAACGAATCGGATTACCCGAATTCAAATATTTACTTCACCTATATCCTTACCGATACGGCTGGCACCGAGCTTGAAAAAAAATTAGCTTCCGAATTTCTTTTTGAACGCAAAACCGGCCGACCCCTTGGCAGCAGCGGCTTAGGCTATGTCTTCGAGCATCAATTTCCATTACTCATGGCTTATAGGTTCAAACACCCGGGCACCTACAGTTTACACTATGAACAGTTTATGCGCACCGATACATTACGTGGCGTATTATCCGTTGGGTTACGGGTGGAAAGGACTAACGACAAATAAATTATTCCCAACCTTTTTGGTTTACCGTTAGTCAAAACAATTTGTCACTTGATAAAAAAAAGCACTGAGTTTTGAGAAGTACACTCACACCCAGTGCTTTAACGAAGCGGTCAGCTAGTTAGGCCGGAACAGCAATTTTTTTGCCTTCCTTTTTCTCCACCTCTTTCTTTTTGTCGAGGTCAATGACAATTGGCGCTGCAATGAATACCGATGAATAGGTACCGATAACTACCCCAACAAACAGCGCAAAGGCAAAGCCCGAAAGTACCTGTCCGCCAAAAATGAGCAGCACAACTACCACCAACAAGGTGGTGCCGGCCGTAATAATGGTACGGGCAAGGGTATCGTTAATGGCATCGTTTACAATTTTTTCGCGATCATGGGTGGCGCCAAAACCAATGTATTCACGGATGCGGTCGAAAATGATCACCGTATCGTTGATAGAGTAGCCTATAATGGTAAGGATCGCGGCCACGAACACCTGGTCCACTTCATAACTTAATCCCAAAAATCCTGCAATGGAAAAGGCTGCAAATACAAATAACGTGTCGTGTATGGTAGCGATAATGGCACCCGCGCTGTATTGCCACTTGCGGAAGCGGATGAGGATGTAAACAAATATACCTACCAGTGAAAACAAGCTTGCCTCCCAGGCTGAGTTCTTAATGTCATCAGCTACTGTAGCGCCTACTTTCGATGAACTGGCAATAACAAAATGTACGTCATCAAGCTGAGAATCCTGATCGGTGTATTGTTTACCGGTAATGGATTGCAGTCCATCAATCAACGTTTGCTTCACCTTATCATCTGCGATGTCGCTGTCGTCATCAATCAGGTATGATGTAGTAATTTTTACGGAAGAGTTTGAACCGTAATTCTTTACTTCCGTACCCGCATTTTCAAAGCTTTGGCTTAACCTGATTTTTAGATCAGTAGCCACCACAGGCTTGCTGAAGTTAACCACGTACGAACGGCCTCCCTTAAAATCAACACCCAGGTTTAATCCCTTAACCAATAAAAGACTTAAGCCCAACACGATGATAACGGAAGAAGTGATGTAGGCTAACCGGCTGTTTTTAACGAACTCAAAGTGCTTACGCTTCTTAACCAAACGGGAGATGAATGAATCGAACGATATCTTGCTGGCATCACCTTTGCGCGTCATCCACTCAACAATTACACGCGAAACGTAAACCGCAGTGAAGAAGGAGGTGAGGATACCGATCATCAATGTGATGGCAAACCCTTTAATCGGGCCCTGGCCTAACATAAACAGGAAGAATGCTGTTAACAAAGTGGTTAGGTTGGAGTCGAAGATAGTCCAGAAGGCACGTTCATAGCCAACCCGGATCGCATCCTTTAGTTTTCGTCCGTGTGCAATCTCTTCTTTAATGCGTTCAAAAATCAACACGTTGGCATCCACCGCCATACCAATGGTAAGCACGATACCGGCAATACCCGGTAAGGTTAATGAAGCATTCAACTGTGCGAGAATTCCCAGAATAAAAAAGATATTGAATAACAAGGCAATGTTTGCCACTATGCCACCTTTAGAATAATAAACAATCATAAAAATGACAACCAGCGCCAGGCCGCTTAACGATGAAAGTAATCCCTGGTTTTGAGCAAGCTTGCCCAACGTAGGGCCAACAATGGCCTCCTCTACAATTTTGGTAGGGGCTGGCAATGAACCGGCTTTTAAAATGTTCGCCAGGTCTTTTGCTTCATCTACTGTAAAGTTTCCGGAAATCTGCGAGTTTCCGTTTGGAATTTCACCGTTAACAAACGGGGCAGAATACACGGCATTATCCAACACAATAGCAATACGCCCCCGTGGGGTTTTGCTTGCTGCTTCAGCAGTCATTTTTGCCCATACACGGGTTCCCGCTGCGTTCATAGTCATGCTCACCGATGGGCGCGCATATTCATCCAAATCCTGGCGGGCATCATTGATAACTTCTCCGGTAAGTTTTGGTTGGCCTGATCGGCCAAGGTCAAGAAAATATAGTTGCAGACCTTCCGTTGGTCCGAAATCTTTATCGGGCTTATTGCCCCAATAAACGCCTACGTTACGAGGTAGTAAACTTTTTATTTCTGTTCTTCTGAAAATACGATTGATCTCTGCAGTATCCTTAATAGCATAACGGAAAGTTCCCTGAGGTATGCTCTTTGCGAAAAGTGCTGATACACCAAGGTTTTGAAGGGAATCCAAACTTTGAAGAGTAGTGTCACCAACCGAAGCGGTTTGAAGTTGCTTCTCCAGTTCGGATAGTGCATCGGGTTGGGCTGTTTCTGCTGGTGTTTCAGTGGCAGGCTGTTCTGTTCTTGTTGTTCTGGCCGCTTGAACTTGTTGTTCTTTAACAAGAGCCGAATTGATAGCCATTAATGAACTGTTAATATCATTCGGTTCAATTACATCCCAAAATTCAAGGCGTGCAACACCTTGTAAAAGTTTACGAACCCGTGCTGGGTTATCGGCACCAGGAATTTCAATCTGAATTCTGCCGGTACCCGGTAACCGCTGAATGTTAGGTTGTGATGTTCCAAATTGATCAATACGATTTTTTAAAATCGTGTACGAACGATCAATGGCACGCTCAATTTCTTCGTTAACCACCGCAATCACCTGTTCATCTGTATCATTGAGGCTGATGCGCCCACGGGTGGTAGTGGAGGAAAACACAGGGGCTAGTTTAGCACCCGGGTTATCTTCGCGGTAAGCTGCAAAGAATAATGCGCTAAAGCGTTCCTGACTGCTTTTTTCCCGTACTTGTGCCTTCGTTAAGGCTTTTACAAAGGCTGAGTCTTTGCTATTTCCACTTAAACCTTTAATAATGTCAACCGGAGAAACCTCCAGGGTAACATGCATACCACCTTGCAAGTCGAGACCACGGCTAAGTTCGTTGTCCTTAACTTCTTTGTACGTAAATTCTACCCCGAATAAATTATACACGGGCTTGCTCCACACCGAATCAAGGTATGTTTGCTTTTTGTTGAGGTCGATAACCCCGTTGGCGTCAGTTGCATAGTCGATGGCATCTTGCTGTACGCTGTTGGAAACAAATGTAAACGACAGGTAATACAGGCAGAGCGCTGTAACAATCAGGGTTAGTACGATTACAAATCCTTTGTTTTGCATATTGAATTAGTTTTTATGTTCAAGCTTTAGGTTAATAGAAAAATCACTTCAGTCCTGGTCGAGTCTGAATTGGTTAAAACAAAGACTAGAAAAATCAGGGTGCGTTAGGGGAAATTATAAATTGAAAGAGCGCTTTGAATAATTTCCCTACGGATAGTTGAGGTATAAAAGGGGTAGCATCAGGCTTTTGTGAAGCAAAAAGTATTTCGTGGATAAAGGAAAGGTCGTGGCTTACCAACAGCGAGGTGGACGTTGAAGGCAGCGAATACGATGATAGCACTAACAAACTTTCACCTTCAGGCAGCGGATTTTGCTGTTCCGTTTCCGGGTTTACATCCGCCACTTTAGTAGTGGGGACATAAAGAATTTGTGAAAGCACGATTACCGTGGCAATGAGTATGCCCAGTATTAAACTTATAAAACGTGCTTTTTTCATGCTTTTCATTGAGGCCTACAAAAGTAGGGAATTGGCTTAAAAATGAAAGTGCTCGACAGAAAAATCATAAAGCACTGAAAATCAGCGCAATTTAGCCTGAATAGCGAGTATAATTATATCCAGGGCCCGTTCAAAATGGCTATTATTCGGAATGACCAGGTCGGCATTGTGCTTGAGTGGCTCAATCATTCGTTCGTACACCGGCATTACATGGTGGTGATACCGGTATAAAACATCGTCAAGGTCATAGCCACGCTCTTCGCTATCGCGCCTTATCCGCCTGGTTAGTTTAACATAGTCTTTTGCTTCTATGAAAATACTCAGGTCAAGCTCTTTCTCAATCTCGGGAAAATATTGAACGAATAAACCTTCAACAATAAGCACGGGTGCCGGTTTGAAAATAAGTTGCTTAGGCTTAACGTTGGGATTATTAAACGTGTATTCCGTTTTATGCAGTGCCTCACCTTTTTTTAGCAACTTTATGTCATGGAGGAATTGCTCGTGATCGATGGCTTCGGGCAAATCAAAATTTTTTATTCCCCTTCCATCTTCCTTTTGCCGTTCGCGCGGGTGGTAGTAATTATCCTGCGAAATAAAACAAATCTCATCTTCAGTAAAGCGATTAGCCAGGCTTTTCAAAAAATAGGTTTTGCCCGAACCACTTCCTCCGGTAATGCCAATGGTATAAGGTTTATTCATGGTAGGTTAGCGGCTACAAAATACAAACAAGGTTTATTACCTGCCATAGGTTTGCCGAAGATAATCCACTAGCTTTTTAACAGCGCGGGCCCGGTGGCTCATCGTGTTTTTTTCAGCCATGGACATTTCGGCAAATGATTTTGAACAGTTTTCAGGCACGAATATCGGATCGTAGCCAAATCCCTGTGAGCCTCTTTTTTCCGTTAATATTTCACCCCGTACAATGCCTTCAAATAATTGAATGCCTTGTGATTCAACTAAAGCAATCACTGTGCGGAATTGTGCTGCACGGTTAGTATGCCCCAAAAGTTTTTGAAGCAGCAGGTTCATATTGCCCTCGGCACTGCGTTGTGGACCGGCATACATGGCCGAATAAACACCCGGCTCGCCACGCAAAGCATCCACTTCAAGTCCGGTATCGTCAGCGAAACAAGGCACATGGTAATGATCGAAAACATACTGTGCCTTTTGAAGGGCATTTCCTTCTATGGTTGACTGTGTCTCGGGTAGTTCTTCGCGGCAACCAATTTCTTTTAAACTGCGCAATAAAAAAGATGGGCCCAATATGGACCCTATCTCTTGCATTTTGTACGGGTTATTAGTTGCAGCTACCAACGAAACCATTCTCTAATTGATCAGGTCAATCTCAAAAATAAGGTTTGAATTAGCTGGTATGGCACCTGAAGCTGCTGAACCATACCCAAAACCCGAAGGTAAATAAAGAGTAATGCGTGACCCAGCCTTAATTTTAGGTAGGATCACTTGCCACCCCAAAATTAAATTTGAAAGCGGAAATGAAACAGGGGACGATGAAGCATCAAACTGGGCACCAGTACTCAAGAGTTTCCCCTTGTACATTACGGTTATCGTATACTCTAAGCATGGTTCAACGCCATCACCCTCAATATCAATCGTATACCTGATCCCCGATGGATCTGCAATGGCTGTAATGCTATTATCCTCCAAATACGAATCAATAGTTTGGATATCCTGCTGTAATCGTGTTTGATTCAACGCGTCAATCCGGCTTTGTGAAACTACCCGGGTGCAAGGCGATTCCTTTAAACAACCTGCTAACATTGAAACAAAAATTAAGAAAGCTAAAAATGAATATCGTTTCATTGTCATCAATCCTTATTATTTAATTTCCATACACTCCAAATCAAAAACCAAAATCGAATTTTCCTTTATGACCTCGCTGCGTTGCTGCGGGCCGTACGCCAAGGAAGAAGGGATATAAAATGTTCCTTTCGAACCCTTGTTCAGATACTTTAACGCTTCATGCCAGCCTTGTATTACACCCGTTTGATCAATGGTTACTTCAAAGGGCTCATAGGGACGCATGGGATTGAAAATCCCCTTGGCCTCCGCCACTGTCTGAACACTGGAATCAAAATATTGTCCATCCAGCAAATAGCCTGAATAATTCACTTTTACGGTTTGACCGGATTTAGCGTTCTCTCCTTTACCCGGGGTGGTAATCACATAACGAAGTCCAGACTCAACTTTTACCGCATCAATTTTGTTATCCGCCAGGTATTGATCGATGGTGGCAATATCCTTGGCCAACTGCTTTTCCCTGAACTTGCTCATCATCTCCTGCTGATAGGCCATGAAATCCATTTGCTGCATAATGGAATCGACCCGGATATGGTAGCTAAGGGTAAGGGTGCTGTCCACATCCGGGGGCATGGGCGACTTCACCAGGTCTTTAAAAAACCGGGAGATGGGCATACTTACAATCACACTGTCACCTTTTGAAACCATGCGAAGCATTTGGGTCATGCCATCTTCCGATACTATGGCTGAGCTGTCGTTTGTTAAAACGGCTGCGGGCATATCTTTAGTCATTTGTGCCCACACAGAATCCTTTGAATCTTTAAAAAGGAACTGGAACACTACCACTTCACCCGGCTTTGGCAGTATACCATCTCCCTTCTTTACGATTTTAAACTTCATCCCACTGGGCGTTTCTTTTTCATTACTGCTTGTGCATGAAAAAAGAAGCGCCAGGCCAACAACAAGAACAACATTTAGAATTTTCATTTATCTGGATTTATTTGGTTAATACTTATTTTACTTCACTTAATAGTTTCTCCTTATACTCCGGTAAAATTTTCAAAAAGTTTTCGAGGGTGGCCTGAAGCGATACGGGGGAAGTACCGCCTGATGCATTTTTATGGCCACCGCCATTAAAATGTTTTCGTGCCATTTCGTTTACTGAAAAGTCACCGAGGGACCGGAATGATAACTTAACTTCATCGTTACGCTGATAAATCATAACCGACAAACGGATGCCTTCAATGGATAGCCCATAGTTCACAAAACCTTCCGTATCGCCTGATTGTGATCCGAATTTTTCCAGTTCTTCTTTGGTCAGGGTAATATAGGCCGTCTTGTACTCCGGCAGTACCACCAACTTCTCACTTAATACATACCCCATCAACCGTAAACGCTCAAGGGTATTCGTATCATAAATGAGTTTTGAAACCTTGGTCGGATTCGCCCCAAGCGATACCAAATCGGAGGCAATCATAAATTCTTCGCGCCTGGTATTGTTATGCCTGAAGCCACCGGTATCCGTTAACAAACCAGCATATAAACAATCGGCAATGTTGGCATCTATTTGCGCACGATCACCCAGCTCTATCAGAAGTTCATACACCAGCCCGGCTGTAGAGGCAGCCTTCGGATCCCATTGTTCAAAGTCGGCAAATTTTTCGGGTTCAAGGTGATGGTCAATCAATACTTTTTTAGCGTTCGATTTACGGATCATTTCACCAATGGAATTGATACGGCTTAAGGCGGAGAAATCAAGACAAAAAATGATTTCGGCTTTAGCAACCCGCTCGGCAATTTGATTTTCAATCCTATCATGAAAAATGATAACCTCATCATTTCCGGGCAACCAATTTAAAAATGATGGGTAATCACTTGGCGTGATCACCGAAACGCTATGTCCCTTTTTCTTCAGGTAGGCTGCTAACCCGAGTGAGGAGCCCAGGGCATCGGCATCGGGCTTGTGGTGTGTTACAATAACCACTTGCCGGGCACTGCTCAAAAACTCATTAAACTGCTGAAGATGTGTCATCCGTTCCTGAAAACAAGGGGCAAAAATGCTGAAAATACTCCATAGTCAAATGGAATTTGACCCGGAAGGTCAAAAACTGCTGAAAATAGCGTACGTAAACTATGCACTATGGCTTAATCCTCTATTTTTGCAGCCGAAATCAAAAGAAATAAAACAAAAATGGCAACCAACAGAACTTTTACCATGATAAAACCCGATGCGGTTAGCGCAGGAAATACCGGGGCAATCACCAAAATGATTGAAGAGGCGGGCTTTCGCATTGTAGCGGTGAAAAAGACACAATTAACCCCTGAGCGGGCAGGTCAATTTTACGCGATCCATAAAGAAAGACCTTTTTTTAAAGACTTATGTTCATACATGTCGTCAGGCCCTATTGTTCCGATGATACTGGAAAAAGAAAATGCCGTTGAGGATTTCCGCAAACTGATTGGCGCAACCGATCCGCAAAAAGCCGCACCGGGCACCATCCGTAATCTATTTGCAAAGTCTATTGAGGCCAATGCTATTCATGGTTCGGACAGTGACGCGAACGCAGAGATTGAAGGTAATTTTTTCTTTTCGAACCTGGAGCAATTCTAAATTAACAGATAACTATTAGAAACCATCTCAAAAATAAAATTATTGAAACCGCAGAGTACACAAAGGTTTGCACAAAGGCCACAAAGCGCTACCATTTCAGCGGCTTCTTCTCTGTGAACGTTGTGCGTTCCTCGTGTCCTTAGTGGTTAAACTTATTCTTGAGATGGCTATTGGTGAAAAGCGTGACGTTATGTTGCGCTTTTCTTTTTTAGCGAGGATTCTTTCGAAGGATTTCTACCAGCTTCAATTGGTTTAAGGCACGATTAAGGTTTTGACCTTCGTAAGTTGTGGTATAGTACACATCACCCTTTAAATAATCGGCCAGAAATCGCAACGCCATAATGTACGTCATCATACAGCCTGCAAAAGGAATGGCTTGAATTTCCTTCTCACTAAGCTCACTTTTCATTTCCGATAAGTAGCCTTGCAGCAGCGCATCGTAAATATCTTTCCGGAAAATAATTTTAGTTAAGTCTTGCTCCTCTTCACTCACCGGGCTCACAAAGGTGCGGACCATATCGCCCAGATCGAAAATAAAATAGCCGGGCATGAGAGTATCTAAATCAATTACACAAATAACTTTTCGCGTTAGTGAATCAAGAAGAATGTTGTTGATCTTCGTGTCGTTGTGCATTACCCGCAGTTTCAAAAAACCATTGGTAATTAGGTTATTATATTCATCAACCAGATAAGAAAAATCCTGACATGCTTGTATCGCTTCGGTTGCTTTTTTTAACCGATCAGGTTTTGCACCCGCTAAGGCCTCTTGAAATTGTTCGAAGCGCCAGTTTAAATCGTGGAATCGATCGATCGTGGGTTTAAATTTACTGACATCGCAACCGGATAGATTTTTTGCCAGTTGCGCAAAACCCCTCGCTGCCTCATAGGCCTCCAGGGGTATTCCCACTTCATTGATGGTAATGGAATTTTTAAAATAGGGCAATAACCGCCACGGATATCCCTCCTCATCATACACCATGTCAAGTCCTGTTTGTGATGGAAGGGGTGATAAAAAGAGGTAGTCTGGGTGATTTTTTTTAAGATGGTCGGAAGCTAACCGGATATTAGTCGCGATGATTTCAGGCATTCGAAATACATGATGGTTGACACGCTGAAGTACAAAACTTAACTCGCCATCATCAATTTTAAATGTGCGGTTAATGTGACCGGAACCGAAAGGCTGAATGGGCACACCTTCACGGATGCCAAAGGCGTGTATGATAGATATCGGAACGGAAGACCTACGATCTACCAAAGCTTCTGAGGATACTCCCCTTTATCTACCAGTTCCCGGATTTTTCTGGACACCTCTTCTTTGTCCTCTTTATAGGTAACACCAAACCAAATGTCTCCTCCGGAAATTACTTTAATTTTTCCTTCACCGGATTTCACCAGTTCGTTAGCAATCAGGGGTATAAAAAATTCAGCTTTGATGTTGCCGGCATTGTTCTTTAAAAAACCATGAAACATCCGTTCTGTGGCCGTAAAAATTGAAGGATGAAATCCCCAGAAGTTCATAGAGGTTTTTGCTTCGGGGTTAAGCTCTACATCACCACTTGCTTCTTTGGCAATAATTTTTCCATCAACACGGGCCACATTGGTTCGTTCAACTACGGAAGTCAGGTAGCCGTTGGCATCCTCCTCACCCACACCGCGGGATACACTGCCGTAATCGGATAAAACATTTTTTAAGGTATACCCTACCAGGGTATGCACGCCTCCTGCTGCGCCACCATCGGGCGTATTGAAAAATTTAGCCACATTTTTAAAGGCCACCGGCCCATAAAAATCATCGGCATTAATTACTGCAAAGGGCTCATGAATAACATTTTTAGCACATAGCATGGCATGCCCCGTTCCCCACGGCTTCTGGCGTTCCGCATTTTGAAATTCCTTAGGCACCAGGGTGTCCAGTGCCTGAATCACAAATTCAACTTCCACCTTATCTTTCAGCTTCGGTAAAAAAATTTCTTTTACTGTCTCCAGTATTTCCTCTCGCACAATAAACACCACCTTAGTAAACCCAGCGCGCACCGCATCATATAAGGAGTAATCCATAATGGTTTCTCCGCTTGGCCCAAAGCCATCAATTTGCTTGATGCCCCCATAGCGACTGCCCATACCTGCAGCCAGGACCAGTAGTGTTAGTTTATTGGAAGTACTCATGGTGTTTCAGTTTATTTGCTTTATTATCGAAGGCTAAAAATAGATGCTATGGATCAAAAGGCCAACCGTTACACGTACTCGATTGTCATAATCGGTGTATTATTTTTCATATTCGGATTTGTTACGTGGCTTAACGGAACGTTAATACCCTTTTTAAAACTGGCCTGCGATTTAAAAACCGATGCCCAGGCGTTGTTGGTAACCTTTGCATTTTATATGGCTTATTTCTTCCTGGCTATTCCGTCATCTTTTATTCTCACCAAAACCGGATTTAAAAAAGGCATGGCATTAGGGCTGCTGATTATGGCCGTTGGCGCACTGCTTTTTATACCTGCAGCAAACAGCCGCAGCTTTGCACTTTTCCTTACCGGGTTATTTGTGCAGGGCATGGGATTGTCCCTGCTTCAAACTGCCTCTAATCCATACATCTCTATTATCGGTCCGATTGAATCGGCAGCAAAACGCATCAGCATTATGGGCATTTGTAATAAGGTGGCCGGAGCGCTTAGTCCGGTTATTCTAAGCGCCATCGTATTGAGCGGAGCAGGTGAAATTGAATCACAAATCAATACAGCGGTTGATGAACAAACCCGATTTCAGTTAATGGATTCATTGGCCCAGCGTGTTATCATGCCGTACGTAATTATGGCCGGTGTGTTGATTTTACTGGCCATTATGATCCGCATATCGTCATTGCCGGAAATTGAAACTGAATCGGAAGAATTATCGGATACCAGTCTTTCAAAAAGCAAAACAAGCATTCTTCAATTCCCGCATCTTGTACTGGGTGCTATTTGCATTTTCGTGTATGTGGGTGCCGAAGTAATGGCCGGTGACGTCATCGGGCCGTACGGGAAAGCACTGGGCATGAGCCTGGATGAAACAAAAAATTTTACCTCGTACACGTTGTGGTCGATGGTGGTGGGGTACATCATTGGTATCATCACCATTCCAAAATACATCAGGCAGGAAGATGCGCTGAAATATTCTGCCCTGACCGGAATAATTTTTTCGGTGCTTGCTTTTTTTACAACAGGCTATGTCAGCATTCTGTTCATAGCGCTGTTGGGTTTGGCCAACTCACTGATGTGGCCCGCTATTTTTCCGTTGGCCATTGATGGGCTCGGAAGGTTTACTAAGATAGGATCAGCGCTTTTGATTATGGGCATTGCCGGTGGGGCTATTATACCCCAGGTGTACGGCTGGTTGATTGATACCGATGGCATGGCATGGAGTTCACAGACTGCGTTCTTCTGGTGCGTGCTTCCGTGTTACTTTTATATTCTGTATTACTCTTTACTTGGTCATCGTAGCGGAAAAACACAATCGATATGAAAATTATACCAGCAACAGTACTGCTAAGCATTTGCAGCTTTGCGTTGAAGGCGCAATCCAAGAAAGATTTAACCGAGTTGCACTCCTGGATGGTTGGCCAATTCAGCTCGGCTGAACAAGCTCAACGCGACAGTAATTTTTTTGATATCCGGTTAGGTGTTTACCCCATTTGGAAAGAACGCACAGACGGTTATTGGCTGTATGTGGAACAAGCTTCGGCTTCATCGCTTGATAAGCCTTACCGGCAGCGCATTTACCAACTTACCCTTACTAACCGCGGCATTGAAAGTATTATTTACACATTCGATAATCCGCTTGAGTTTGCCGGCCAGCCTCACAAAGTGGAGGCCTTGCAACGTGATAAGCTTACCACACGCCAAGGGTGCGAGGTTGTGCTGAAGCGAAAAGACAAGAAAACTTTTGTTGGGGGAACGGTTGGAAAAAATTGTGGAAGTGAATTACGGGGGGCAAGCTACGCCACTTCTGAAGCTGTTATTAGCAGCGAAGGCATGACCACACTGGATATGGGGTTCAATGCCAACGATGAGCAGGTATGGGGCTCAACGCATGGCGGTTATCAATTCAGGAAACTTGTTCGATAAGCTTATCGCAATATTCTATAATACGTGATTCTCTTTCATGGTAAGAACCACTTACCATGATGTATTCAATTTTTCTGCGCTCCAATTCATCTTTAAAAAGTTCAAACATATTTCTTCGCTGCTTTTCCTCGCCCAAATCGCGTAGCCCATCACTCACCCAAGGCACATCAATATCGAACAGAAAATACTGATCGTACTGTACCATCTTTTCAAACTCATACAATATAGGCGGAACCACTTTCAGGTAATGACGGGAATAAATTTGTGTAGTGATCAAATCCGTATCACAAAAAAGTAATTTGTTAGCCTGACGTAACTGTTTAAAAATGCGTTCGGTTTGTTTACGGCCAATCATGATGATGTCTTCGCGGTTAAATTCATTGGAGGTAATCAACTCACGCGCAACTTCCGGAACACTTACGGTATGATAATGCCCGGCCATCCTTTTGGCCATTGTGGATTTTCCGGTACTCTCCGGCCCGTAAAAGCAAATCTTTTTTACAAAATAAGGCTTGACATTATCCGGTATGTAATCCCAGTAACGAAAGGGATGCTCACGAACGGCTGAGCCGGAAACCGGATAGTTCTTTCTTTCTGAATCGAAAGAAATATGTTGTGCGCCAAGATGAGTAGCAAAAGGTTCTCCATACGGTTCAGAAGAAAATACTACATCGGTTGGTGGATATGTTTTTTTGATGAATGCAGCCCAACGTTCGGTGCGTGGTCCTATCGGTAAAGACTCGTCATCAAAATTATCCAATACCATGGCCGGCTTTATGGCTGGATTATGTGCAAACAAATCTTGTATCCATGTAAACCGTTGTTCCGGATCAATCGGATCCTGCGGTGTGTAACTCATGGAAACAATTACCTCATCGCACTGCGAAGCTGCAAATTCAATCAGTGCAATATGCCCCTTATGGATGGGAAGGAATTTACCGATGACTAATCCGCGCTTCATTTTACGGCAGGATAACTTTTGTACTCCCTGATCCAGTTAAAAAGTCCGTAGGCAGCAATAAAACAAAACACCAGGTATTCAAAGCCAACAAATTTTATTCCCTTGGCAAAATACATGTAGGTGGCCACCACATCCACAATAATCCAGATAATCCAGCTTTCAATTTTTTTCTGGATCATCAGAAACGTGGTGATGATGCTCATTACGGTAACAAACGAATCCAGGTAAGGAAAGGCACTTGGCATATTGAACACCACCGGAAACCATTCATGTAGACGGCTTGCCAGTGAGCCCACTGCAAAGGTAGCGGCAAGTCCGGAGATGGAAAGCAGGATAAGTTGTGGTGTTTTCATATAACTAACCCGCAACTCATTTTTTCGATCTTCCTCCCCAGGTTTGGGGTGTGTCCATCGCCACCAACCCATCAGGTTAGTAACAAAAAAGAACACCTGTAAAAACATATCCGGGTAAAGCTGCACCTGGTAAAACAGAAAAAAGAATAGCGTAACGTTAATCAACCCTATAGGCCAGCTCCAGATGTTTGCCCGCGAAGCCAAAAAAACCGCTACAAAACCGGCAAGGGTTCCGAAGAACTCCAGGTAGCTCATTTGGTAGCCCCAGAGTTCGAAGAAGATTTTGTTGATGTCGAAGAAACTCATTTCTCAAAAATAAGTTTAACCACTAAGGGCACGAAGAAAGTACAAAGTTCACAGAGAAGAAGCAACTGAATTGTAGCGCTTTGTGCCTTTTGTGCAGACCTTTGTGTACTCTGTGGTTTCAATAATTGTATTTTTGAGATGGCTTCTACTTACGTCTTGATACTTATATCTAAATTTTAATACACACATTCTTCGCCTCGGTAAAAAATTTCATTGCCTCCCAACCTCCTTCACGGCCCACACCACTTTGTTTCATGCCGCCAAAGGGTGTGCGCAAATCGCGGAACAACCAGCAGTTTACCCAAATGATTCCGCTCTTAAGTTGTGCTGCAACACGATGTGCGCATTTTAAATTTTCCGTCCAGAGCGTGGCCGACAAACCGTAGCCTGTGCTGTTGGCATAACCAATCACTTCATCTTCGGTATCAAACGGCAAAATGGTAACAACCGGACCAAATATTTCTTCCTGGTTGGTACGGCAAAATGCATTGAGGCCGGTAATTACTGTTGGTTCAACAAAATAACCATCCGCACAACGGCCATTCAGTTTTACCTGATTTCCCCCGGTTAAAATTGTTCCGCCTTCCTGTTTCGCCAGTTCAATGTAACTAAGTACTTTCTTCATGTGTGCTTCCGATACCAATGCACCCACTTTGGTTTGTTCATCGTTCGGATCGCCAACCGTAAGTTTCTTTGTACGCAAAACAAATTCTTCTACAAAGCGATTGTACATACTTCGTTCCACAAAAATCCGTGAGCCGCATAAACAGATTTCGCCTTGGTTAGAAAAAGATGACTGTATGGAGGTGTGTATTGCTTGATCGAAATCACAATCAGCAAAAATGATGTTCGGGTTTTTACCGCCTAGTTCAAGCGAAAGCTTTTTAAACATGGGTGCTGCTGTTGCCGCTATCTTTTTTCCGGTAACCGTTCCGCCTGTAAATGAAATGGCAACAATATCCGGGTGATCTATAATAGCCTGACCGGCTTTAGGCCCAAGGCCGTGAATAATATTCAATACCCCATTCGGTAAACCTGCTTCCATACAAAGTTTAGAAAACAGAAAAGCCGTCATGGGTGTAAGCTCTGAAGGTTTTGCTATAACTGTACACCCTGCTGCCAATGCTGGTGCAATTTTCCAGGTAAATAAATAAAGGGGCAGGTTCCACGGAGAAATGCAACCCACTACACCCACTGGTGTGCGCGTAGTGTAGTTGATCGCCTCTTGCCCGGTAATGTGTGCCTCGGATGAAAAGTGAATAGCACCCGTGGCAAAGAAGCGCATGTTGGCTGAAGCCCGGGGAATGTCAACCACTTTGGCAAGCTTAACCGGTTTACCCTGGTCGATACTTTCAGCTAAGGCAAGCTGATCTAAATCACGATCGATCAGGTCGGCAATTTTTTGAAGGATAGCGGAACGCTTTTCTACCGGCATAGTCGACCAGGCCGGAAAAGCAAAACTTGCCGCATCAACAGCGCGCTGAACATCTCCGGCATCGGAATCAGGGACAAGACTATACGGTTTGCCCTCAGCGGGATTGAAATTCTCTAAATAATTTCCTGAAACGGGATCAGTCAATGCCCCGTTTATATAGTTGCTTATTTTCTGCATGTCAACCTGTTAAAATTATAAAGCACAACGGTGACGCAAAGAAGGCACAAAGTTCACAAAGAAGATTCTTACCTGTGCAGGTTTATTTTCTGGTCACTTTAAACTCTACACGCCTGTTCATTTTACGGTTCTCTTCCGTGTCGTTTTTTACCAGGGGTTTTTCGCTGCCATAACCTTTTCCGGTAATGCGGCCGGCAGCAATACCATTTTTCACAAGATAATCTTTTACTGCGCCAACGCGTGCCTGCGATAGTGCCAATAAGCTGGTAGGGTTGCCCACATTATCGGTGTGTCCGCTGAGCATGATCTCCATGGTTGGGTTTTCTTTAAGAATAATCACCAGTCTGTCAAGTTCCGGATAAGACTCAGGTTTTAGTACCGGCTTGCCCTGTTCAAAAAAAACATTGTTGAGGGCAATGGCTTCCCCCACTTCAATCGGAACCAGCAACAAATCCTTTTTTGATTCGGTATACGTGCTCACGCTCATCAACTCCAGGTTTTCATTTACGGATAGAAATCCTTTAGCCCTGGCATGCAACCCATAGTTTGTTCCGTATGGCAAAACCACACGATAGTCGCCTGTTGCCGGGTCGGATTTAGCCTCGCCCGCTTCTTTTCGCGTAACGATATTTTCAAAAATAATTTCTGCCTGCACGGGCTTATTGGTTTTTGCATTCAACACTTTGCCGAATACCAGTACCACCGGATCGGGCTTAACCGATTGCGGCAATTTTATCCGTACAATATCGGATTTTCCAAAACCACCAGCCGAAGTGCAAAGGTAAGCCACCTCTCCGGATGCAGGCACGGTGTAGTAGGCATCAAAACCAAATGTGTTGATTTCCGGCCCCAGGTTAACCGGTTTGGTCCAGCTTGTCCATGAATCGCCTATGCGCTTGCTCATAAAAATATCCAATCCGCCATAGCCGGGGTGACCATCAGAAGCAAAATAAAGCGTACGTCCATCGGCCGCTAACACGGGCGAAGCCTCATTGCCCGGGGTATTAATAACCGGTCCCAGGTTTATGGGCGTGCTCCATTTACCATCAACGCCTTTAAGGGAAACAAAAACATCTTTCTCTTCACGGTTTTCTTTATAAAAAAGGCTGCTTTTATTTTTTGCCGTAAACAAAATTGATTTTCCGTCTGGCGCTTGTGATGCCTCAAAGTATTTATGTTCGTTTTGATACTGCACACCCAGCATACCTGCGCTGCGCCATCCTGAAGTGGTTCGTTCAAACAATTCAAAATCGGTTGCCGTAGCCATGAGTATACTGTTGTTATCCTGCCCGATTGAAACGATATTATTTACCTGCTCAGAATTTATAGGTGCACCTATATTTTTACTTGTTGTCCAGGTAACGCCATCCACAGATGTACTGAACCATATATCCGAAGCATCCTGCTCACCACCGGTGTTCGCGGGGCTATGCTTTCGGGCGAAATAGATTGTCCTACCATCTACAGATATTTTGGGCGTGACTTCGTCAAACTCCGTATTCACCATAGCGCCCAGGTTTTCCTTTACCAATCCCCTCGGCATATCGGCAGGAAGGTTTATGACTATATCCGATTTTAAAATAAAATCATCTACGAGCAACCGCATATCGGTGTAGGCAACAAACCCTAGTGTTTTGCCATACCACGAGGTAGGCTTAATGCTAAACACTTCTGCTCCATTAACAAAAAATTTCATCACCTCATCACGTTGCTCAACTTTCAACCGGTTGGCAAGGCCAAGGGGTTTAATGTTTTCAATCTTCTTCCAGTCTTTAGCATCTTTCCTGGCCTCATCATATGTCCACACTTTGGCATAACCATTCGTTGAAATAACAAAAGCATTTATTTTCGACTTCTCATCATATCCCCAAATGAAACCAAAACCATTATCGGTACTCCCGTTGGTTTGGGTAAAGCTTGCTTCAAACAAAAAATCCTTTCGTTCATCCAGGCCCGGGTAGATATAAGTCATCCATCCACCGGCAGGGGCTATTATTTCATAGTGGCCGTTTTTAATCTGAACCGAGTGCTTGTCATCCTTTTCCTCATGCCATCCCAGGTGGTTATCCTTAAAATCTTCCTGCACCAATACGGTGAGTTGAGCATGTGCGGCCACACACCCCAACAGTAGCGCTGAAATGAGAAAAACATTTACCATGAAATCAGATAAAGCCTATTAAAGTGAGCCCGTTCGGCCCCCATCTACAGGAACATTTATTCCATTAATATAGGCGGCTGCCGGGGTAGCCAAAAATGCCACCGATGCCGCAACTTCATGTGCCTCACCTATCCGGCCGGCAGGGATTTCCGCAACCATTTCGTTCATCACTTCTTCAAAGGAACGCTTTGATTTTTCAGCTTTTGATTTTACCAGCGCCTCTAACCGACCCGTCATCGTGGCACCAGGCAAAACATTGTTCACGGTAATTCCAAACGGCCCCAATTCAACCGACAATGTTTTGGCCCAACTTGCAACAGCACCCCGAATCGTATTGGAAACTCCCAAACCCCGCAAGGGGATTTTAACGGATGTGGAAATAATATTTATTATGCGCCCGTATTTTTCCTTTTTCATGGATGGAACCACCGCCTGAACCAAGGACTGGTTGCACAACAAATGCGCAGCAAATGCTTTAACAAATTCTTCTTGCCGGGCATCAATGGCCAGCCCACCCGGGGGGCCGCCCGTGTTGTTAACTAAAATGTGAACCGCGTTTGATGATACGTATTTTGTGATAACGCGATCCACCTCATCAACATTGGAAAAATCGGCCTTCAGAAATCCATGTTGTTGACCGTGTTTAACCGGCAACTCGGTAAGTACGCTCAATAATTTTTGTTCATCGCGTGCCAACAGGGTAACGGATGCACCCAAGGAGGCTAATTCAATAGCCGAAGCTTTGCCTATACCCTGCGTGCTTCCACAAACCACGGCTTGTTTTCCGGTTAAATCAATATTCATACAGCCCCATAAAGTGTTAGAAAACTACATTGAAATGTTCTTAAATTAGCAATTCTTCAATTGATCACCGACTAATTTTTAAAAATATGCCCATACGCAGACCGTTCAACCTGAACCAATGGATTACCGAAAACCGATCACTGCTTAAACCACCTGTAGGGAATAAAAATTTATATGCCGATGCCGGGGACTACATTGTAATGATTGTGGGCGGACCCAATGCCCGAAAAGATTACCATTTCAACGAAACAGAGGAACTCTTCTATCAACTGGAAGGCGACATTAATGTTCGCATACAGGAAGACGGCAAACCGGTGGATATACTCATTAAGCAAGGCGAAATGTTTCTGCTGCCGGCCCGTGTACCACACCGGCCTGAACGCCCGGCCAACTCGGTAGGACTTGTAATTGAATGCAAACGCCCGGAGGAAAATATACTGGATGGCTTACAGTGGTACTGCGACAAATGCAATAATAAACTGCATGAATACCGCTTTCATCTGGATAATATCGAAAAAGATTTTTTGCCGCGCTTTCGCGAATTCTACGGCTCACACGAATTGCGAACCTGTAAAAAATGTGGTACCGTTATGGAGGCCGACCCACGGTTTGTTTAATCCTTACATATGAACAAAACCCCAATCGCAGAACTGCTGGCCCGAAAACACCAACTTTTTATTGAGGATATTAAACGCTTGTCGGATGAAAACTTTGTCTTCTCTCCTGTAGGCAAATGGTCAGCCGGCCAGCAACTTGATCACCTTGTGCGAAGTACCAGCCCCGTTAATCTTGCCTTTTCCCTTCCGGGAATTTTAATAACCTTGTTTTTTGGAAAAGCGAACCGCCCCTCAAGAACATACGATGGGTTAGTGGAAAAATATCAAGCCAAGCTGGCCTTGGGTGGAAAGGCATCTGGCCGATTTATTCCGAAGCCTGTCGCTGTAAATCAACGTGATCAGCTTATCAGAAAATTGGAACGCCTTGTTGAATCCCTGATCAGGCGAGCTCAAAAATATCCGGAAGATCAACTGGACAGGCTGCTTCTCCCCCATCCCTTGCTGGGTAAGCTTACCTTTCGGGAAATGTTATATTTTACCACCTACCATGTTGAGCATCATCACAAACAGGTTGCGGCCCATCTAAAGGAAACGATTAAATCGTAAACCGATCATCTACCATGAAATTTGAAAACTCCTTAAGCTTCGCGAAAAAGCTCGATAAAGCCGATGTATTGAAATCGTTTCGAAACCAGTTTGAAATGCCAACGGTTAATGGGAAGAAGTGCATTTACTTTACCGGCAATTCACTGGGTCTCCAACCCAAGTCAACAAAAAAGTTTGTTAACGAAGAACTTACGGATTGGGCTAAACTTGGCGTAGAGGGGCACCTGCATTCACGAAGGCCTTGGTTGTACTATCACAAATTCAGCAAAAAAGCACTTGCACAACTAGTTGGTGCCAAACCGATTGAAGTTGTGGCCATGAACCAGCTAACAGTAAACCTGCATTTAATGATGGTTTCGTTTTACCGGCCAACAAAACAACGGTTCAAAATAATTGTTGAAGCCGGTGCTTTCTCCTCCGATCAATATGCCTTTGAGTCGCAACTAAAATGGCACAATCAAAATCCTGCTGAAGCCTTGGTCGAACTGAGCCCACGCAAAGGCGAAAACACATTACGCCTTGAAGATATCCTTACCACAATTGAAGCTCACGCATCGCAGCTTGCTTTGGTGATTTTTGGAGGTGTTCAATATTACACCGGTCAGTTTTTCAACATTAAAAAAATTACTGAAGCTGCCCACAAAGCCGGAGCGCATGCCGGTTTCGACCTGGCGCATACTATTGGCAATGTTCCTTTAAACCTGCATGGCGATGGGGTGGATTTTGCCGTGTGGTGCAGTTACAAATACCTGAACTCCGGCCCGGGTGGTATTGCCGGGGCATTTATACATGAGCGACATGCACAAAATTTTGACTTGCCAAGATTTTCAGGTTGGTGGGGGCACCACGAGAAAGAACGCTTTCAAATGAAAAAAGGATTTATTCCCATGCCCGGTGTTGATGGTTGGCAACTCTCCAACTTCCCGGTGCTATCGGGCGCAGCCCATTTAGCCTCATTGGAAATTTTTCAGCAGGCCGGAATAAAAAACCTGCGAAAAAAAAGTTTGTTACTCACCGGCTACCTCGAATTTCTGTTATCTGAAATTGATCCGAACAATAAAATCTTTACCATACTTACACCATCAAACCCTCGTGAACGCGGGTGTCAGCTGTCTGTTTACATGAAGCAGAAAGGCAAGGAAGTTTTTAAAGCGCTGACCAAAGCCGGAGTTGTTGCCGACTGGCGCGAACCCAATGTAATTCGTGTGGCGCCAGTACCACTTTACAATACCTTTGAAGAAGTATTTCGCTTCGCAGAAATTTTCAGGAAAGCAATTTAAAATATTCAGTGCTGCACCGTAAAAGGATGCTTAATTCACTGATAATTATCAGATTTTTTATCACCTTGAAAAGCTATATTCCGCAGTGATTTAATTTTCATGAAAGAAACAAAACACATCGCCATTGTAGGGGCCGGGCTTGTTGGCTCACTGCTTTCCATTTACCTGGCAAAACGGGGGTATAAAGTGTCGGTTTACGAACGCAGGCTTGATATGCGCAAGCACCTGATTGAAGGTGGCCGCTCCATAAACCTGGCTTTGAGCAATCGCGGTATTCGCGCCCTTGAGGCCGTTGGGCTGGCCGAAGTGCTCAGGCAAAATGCCATACCCATGCATGGGCGAATGATTCACGATGAAACCGGGGAGCTGAATTTTCAACCCTACGGTAAAACTGGTCAGTTTATCAACTCCGTTTCACGGGGCGGATTGAATATGGTACTGATGACCGAAGCTGAAAACCATGGGGTTGAATTTTTCTTTGAACACCGGTGCCTGGGGGTAGATTTTTCCAAAACAGAATTAACCTTGCAAGAATATGAAGCGGTGAAGCACAAATCATTTGATCTGATCATCGGGTCGGACGGAGCCTTCTCAGCCGTGCGTGGCGCCATGCAATTCACCGATCGTTTTGAATACCAGCAAACCTATATCGAACACGGCTACAAAGAATTGCGTATACCCGCCAGCGAAAATGGCGATTACCAGCTGGAGCCCAATGCCCTGCACATTTGGCCGCGCGAAAGTTACATGCTGATTGCGCTCCCCAATCCCGACAGAACATTTACCTGTACACTATTCTTGCCGTTTGAAGGGCCTTCATCCTTCGAACAACTGAATTCAAAAGAAGCTATCCAGGATTTTTTTGAAAAGAGTTTTGCTGATGCGGTGCCTATGATGCCAACCCTGCAGGAAGATTTCAGGGACAACGCCACGGCATCATTAGTCACCATCCGCTGTTATCCCTGGGTTCGAAACAAAACCTTGCTTATCGGTGATGCTTCGCACGGCATTGTGCCTTTCTTCGGCCAGGGAATGAATGCCGGCTTTGAAGATTGCCGGGTGCTGAATGAGTTGCTGGATAAGCATGGCGATAAATGGAAAAAGGTACTACCCGAATTTCAGGAACTTCGTAAGCCCGATGCCGATGCCATTGCGCAACTGGCACTCGATAACTTTATTGAAATGCGCGACCTGGTGGCCGATGAGGATTTTATCCTGCGAAAGAAAATTGAAGCCCGTTTACATGAACACTATCCCGATAAATGGATTCCGCTTTATACCATGGTTACCTTCCGCGATGACTTGCGCTACTCGTACGCATTAGAAACCGGAAGAAAACAAAAAGCTATTATGGACGAGGTGCTGAGCAGACCCGGGATCGGCAAAAACTGGGAGACCATAAACCTCGAGGAAATAGTCAGCAAACTTTAGTCGCTCCGGTCACGCTAACACCAAACCAAACTTTGTCAACTTGAACGAATTATGATTCCCCTCTCCTGCAGGCTCCTGCAGGAGAGGGGTTAGGGGTGAGGTTTTCATGCCGTAATCAAAAGCTTATACTCTTCGTAGCGGCTTAAAATTGCTTTGATATAATTTACTGGTTCTTCGCACTTACAATAGCCCGCTATAACCACCGGGTCGCGATAATATTTTGGATTTGATTTTTTTAACAGATACGACTCCACAACAGCCCACGAAGTTGGGTCCTCTTCATATTTCACAGCGAGCTTACGGGCATCGATAATATGCGTTAGTCCGGCATTGTACGAGGCCAGTACAAATTTTAAGCGCTCATCCTGATCGGCTATATCCTTCGACCAATACTTATCCAGATGCTTTAAAAACCGCACGCCACCACGTAAACTTTGGCGTGGGTTTTCAGGATCATTAACCCCAAATCGTTTGGCCGTTTCAGGCATGAGTTGCATCAATCCTTTCGCCCCGGCCCACGATTCACCTTGTGGATCAAATCGCGACTCCTGATAGATAATCGCGGCCAATAAGCGCCAGTCCCAACCCAACTCTGTGGCACCCTCCTTTATCAGTTCATCAAAAGGCGATATTTTATTACCCGCCAACGAAGAGTAATCGCTGGTAAGCCGTATGATAGATGTTCGTGGGCTGTTAAAGTACCGGTTAAAAATTACCATAAACGTAGGTTCCTTCTTTACTTTTATGAGCCATTCATTTATTGCCCCTTCCAATTCCGGAGAGTTTTTCCGTACGGCCCAGGCAATGGTTTGCGGCAAGCTGATGATAGTCTCAACATCCAGGTTGTTGTAATAGGCTGCATTTACACGGGCAATAATGTTATCGGTAATCGTGTAATCAATTTCACCTAAAGCTACTGCCCTAATTAAATTTTCTGTTTCGGCATTGGTACTATCGTGCCGGGCAATAATCTCGCCCCCAACCTCTTCAGAAAGATGTTGCAAACGTTGCGCGAAACTGGAACCCGGCATTACATATACTTCTTTGCCGATAAGCTGTGAGGGCTTGCGGATGAGTTGTGCATTTAACTGATCGCGCGTGAGCTGGCGCCAGTTTTCCGGCTTGCGCTGCACCAGCACCTGGTATGAATCAAATTGAGGATTGGTGAAGCTTACTTTTTTGGTTCTTTCTTTGGTTACCGTAAGCGGAAAGGCAAGAATATCGCCTTCTCCCTTATTCAATTGTTCTATAGCCCGTTCAATGCCTGAGGTGACCCGTATGCGAAGGTCAACCTGTAAATGATCGGCCAATAGTTTAAGCAGTTCATACTCATACCCCATTGAACGGCCTTTGTAAATGAAATAGCTGAATGAGTTGTTATCCACCAGGGCATTAATGAACCCCCGTTCTTTAATCTCCTGAAGGTCGATGGATACCAAAGGATCATGCTCCGGTTTTTGGCGGGCAAAACGGTTGCACGAAAGAAACGAACCTATGAAAACAAGGGAAAAAACAAGCCTTTTATAGAGCTGCATAGCTCATTGAAAATAGGCATTATGGGGGTAAAATAAAAGAGGCCCCAAAGGGCCTCTTTTGCATGCAATGGCAACAATTATTTTAAAACATCATCAATACGGTGCAATACCCCGGCATTGGTTAAAATGTTTGCCGTGGTAACATCAGGGTTGTTTGCTCCATCGTTTAATGTTACAGTAGCCCCTGAAATATTTATAGTAAAAGACTTACCCGCCAAAAGCGTATTTACGGTTTGTCCGTTGGTTAAATCAGTAGACAATACCCTTCCTGCAACAATCTGATTTTTAACCATGTTAGCGACTTCAGTTACAGACATTGCCTTTAATGCTGCGATAGCATCTGCCTCTGTAGCAGCTGAAAGAGCAGCAAGCCACCGCCCGTCATTAGCTGTAAAAATGGTAAAATCGGGAAGAGGAGATGAATTAGGAAGCAATGTTGTAGCCATTTCACCTTTAACTATGGCATAAACCAATATGTCAAAATCTGCCGCATTTCCATCAGCAGCAGCTTCAGCTGCGGCTAATGACGGAGTAATCGTTGGTGGGTTGGTGCCGTAATTTATACTGATGCCTAAACTGGCTAATGCACTTGCAGTAGTAACCGGGTTCAACACTTTGTTAACTGTGTGGATTACGCCATTCGAAGCATCTATATTCGTGGTTATCACTTTTGCGCCATTTCCAGCACCGGTACCGGCATTGTTTGCATTCAAAAGCACCTGCGAACCAACTTTTGAAATGGAAAGCCTACCACCTTGTTGGGTGGTGAAGACCTGCCTTCCAGATATTTGAGAAGCGACAACCTCACTACTGAAAATGTGATAGTTTAAACGGGAAGTTAACGTTGCAATATTAACCGTTGATGTTGTGCTCATGGTATTATTGATGTAGTTGATTACATCTATTTCATCCCAGGCTGGCTGGTTTAAAGCTCCCCTGAAAAATACTGTGAAGGCACTATCGTGAGGTGCAAAAACAGTAAAATTACCCGAATTCACATTGTTGTACGAACGCGCCAGTCCAGTTTTATTTAAGGCAGCAAACAAAATATTCAAATCAGGATTTGTTGAGGCTACCTGAACAATTGTAGGCCCACTGGCTGGTTCAGGTTGTTCAAACTCAGAGCACGCAGCTAAAATGCCACTAAAGGCAAGAACCGCGACAAAAGAATATAGATTTAGATATCTCTTCATGGCTTTTAAAATTAATTGTGTTGAACAACAGTGGCGCCAAGTGCCCTGTTACCAGTGCCACCTTCGATGCCGCGAATTACTACTGTATATACTTTGTCAACCAAGAATTGAACAGGTTCGCTGGTATGAATGATGTTTGTAAAAGCAGCATCTTTAG
The DNA here is from genome assembly GCA_025808415.1 of Cyclobacteriaceae bacterium. Classification (NCBI taxonomy): domain Bacteria; kingdom Pseudomonadati; phylum Bacteroidota; class Cytophagia; order Cytophagales; family Cyclobacteriaceae; species Cyclobacteriaceae bacterium. The sequence goes on along the minus strand of CP075525.1, from coordinate 743,858 downwards.
CTACTTCTACGCGGTACTGATTAGGAACACTGGCAATGTTGGTATTCTGCAGGGTGAAGTTTACACCTGTACCCGTTACAGTACGTGAACCAACTGTTGGGCTAAAGGCAGGGAAACCAAGTATGTAGGGCACGTTAGCTCCAAGTGAAATGATTGAACCTGTTGAGACTGGATTTAACCGCACCCAAAGTCCATCAGTAGTATTTCGCGGTGAGGCCTGCACCAACCTGATACCTGATTGTGTAGTATTTCCAGCGGCAAAGGTTGGGTAGATATCACGCACCAAATAAAAACGAACACCACCCGGATCGCTGGCACCAAGCGGAACTATTCCAATGGGCACCAATTTAGCCCGCTGAGCAGGTGAAAGTGCAGCCTTTTGTACAACTGAAATATAACCTCCGGATGAAGGATTAAAAAAAGTTGTGTCACCAAAGTTTTGTGCATTTAACGTACGGGCCGGACGCGGTCGTGAAATAGAATCTAAGGCGAAAAGTGAATAACGTGCCCCGTTAACAGCAGCAAAGTTATTCGTGTTATTATTTCCTGCCCTATAGATAACGTCATTCGAACCAAGAACACCACCAATAGTCCCGGAGGTTGCCTTGGCTCGGATATTTGTATTGGCAGTAAAACCTCCGGCACCGCCCGAGGTTATCGTTACAGTTGTGTAGCCGCTTTGTCCGGTACCAAAATCTGCACTGGCCCCGGTTTTAGAATTATTAATGTGCATATCCAAGGAAGGTGAACCAGGCGCAACATTTACAAAAAGAAAGTTAGCGCTAAAACCTGATGGTTGCGGATTCGGTACCGCAGTTATGTATTCAGGATCTTCACAAGACCACAATGCTGCAATTGAAAAAACACTCGCTTTAGCCAGGTTTTTCAGGTTTATATAATTTGTCATAATTTTTTTCATTAACTGTAGTGCTTAAAAAATATAACGGAAACCAAACTGAACCTGCCAACGACCGCCTACGGTTTGCAAAGGGATGTAGGAGTTGCTTAATGGAGTGCCATCTGCATTAGTATCGAAGGTATAAACAGGCTTTCCAGTGGTAGCTGACCATGGATTTCCATTTCCATCTACCGGGCTAGTTACTGTACCTGCTGTGTGCGGAGTTTCGAAACCTAAAAAGCGAATTACTTGTGTACGAGCCGGGTTCTTAATAACACCCCAGTCGGAATTCAGCATATTAAGGAAATTCTCCACATTAGCAGAAAATTGAAGCGTATTACGTTTACCCCTTACATCCACATAAAAATCCTGAAGGAAGTTTAAGCTTAGGAAATTAACCCACGGGGCGATTGCACCGTTTCGTTCAGCAAACTGCCCCCTGCGGCTATTGAGATATTTATCCTGGCTAATGTAGCTATCCAATTGGTTCCATATTTCATCAAGTGAACGGGTATCATTGGCACTACCTGTGCTCAATACGATTTCTGATTTGTTTCTGGGAATGTAAATCAGATCATTACCGGCTATACCATCACTGTTCGGGTCGCCCTGATACGTGTACGAGAAATTATTGCCCGACCGGGCTTCCAGACTAAACCCTAACGTTGACGCAAAGTACCTTGCATACTCTTTCCTATAGGAACCATAAGCAATCACCCTATGAGGAGTAAGCGTACCAGCGTAGGATAACTCAGGGCTATTAGGTCCGTTTACATGAGCTTGAGAGCTGAAAATACTTCCTGCTGTTGACGCGCTTTGCGGGTTGACTTCTCGTGCATCAGTATAGGTATAAGCTACCGATAATTCAAAGTCTCTGCTGAAGCTTTTCCTAAACTGAGTTGTTATGCTCCACTGATGGCCTTTGTTGGTGTTATCAAGCACCAATGCCTGGCTCACGTCACCTTGAACGCGCCTATCATTAGCAATAATTGCACGATCTAAAGTTGTGTTGCCGGGCACAGCACCAAACAACGGCCGTCCATCCCCATTTAGTTTAGCTACAGCCGGAGCGATGTTCGCGTCACGGATATATACTGCATTGATGTCTTTTGTGAGGATAAATTCAAGCGTTCCAACTATGCCAAAAGGTAATTTTTGATCGATGGCAACATTGCTACGCCACACTTGAGGGAACCGGAAATCCTTAACCAAGGTATTTACACCAGCAACTACTGCCGGACGACCAAAATTCCGATCAAGCGGATTTGTGATAAGTGCAGGTTGGCCAGCATTTAGATCAGCAAACTGTTCGGGTGTAGCCGCATAAGGAGTCGTTGAAAAATTGTAAGGGAATCCGTCTCCGGTTAAATCAAACGGTACGTTTGCTGAATTGAACTGTCCAAAGAATAATCCATTATTGCTAACCGCATTGGATAGCCATACGAATGGCACCCGACCTGTAAGCACCCCGGTACCACCGCGGATTTGAGTTGAACGGTCACCGTTAACATCCCAATTGATACCTACTCGAGGTGACCATAAAGGCCTTACCTGGGGCCAACCTCCAACACGTAACTGTTCACCATTAAAGTCAAGGCGGTTAACATAATTGTTCACAGGCAAAACAGTAAGATAGGTAGGAATATCCACTCGCAAACCTCCGGTAATTTTTACCTTATTAATGCCCGTGTACTCATCTTGGGCAAAAAAGCCAAGCTGTAAAGCTGACCATTCCACAGCCGATGCATCAGGGCCTCCCGGAACTGCTATATATTGAATTGTATACTGCGATGGCCTTGCTGAAGCAGTCGTAGCCGCGGTTGCATCGGCATAAAAATCAGAAAGGCTATTGTATCGGTAAACTCCATTTACCAATGCAGTAAACCTGTTCTTAAATGTGTACAACTCATTAGCTGTTCCAATGGTTATCACATGGTTCTTTTTATAAATGGAAAAGTTATTGTTGATCTGTATTACATCCTGATTAAGCAGGTTGTTTTTCGTAAATGGATCAGGCCCAAAAGAAGTCAACATTTGACCGTTGGGGCCAATAATATCAACCATAGGGAAATCCGGTACTGCCAAGCCACCGGCATTTTCACGGAAATCCCGGAAGGCACTGTACCCTACTACCAGGTTGTTTGAGTACTTTCCTTCACCAAGCATGGAGTTAAGTTCGGCTGTGACAGAATATTGATTATTATTAATCCGGTAGTACGATGAGGAGAATGAAAGTACGTTATTGTTATTACCACGACCACCCGGAGGGCCACCCACAAAACCACCTGATCCACTAGGAGGCACATCTTGAAATGCATTGGTTACATTTCCTCGAACAGTAAGCTTATGGTTTTTACTCAAGTTGTAATCGAAACGAACCACATAGCGGAGGCTATTATTCTCGCGGTTAAAGTCCTTATACACCCCTGGGTCATAGTTGTAATTGTCTATTAAAAACTGACGAAGACCAGCCAAACCGGTTTCAGGATCATTATCATCTGTTGCTTGCGTCCGCCCAACCGTTGATTCACTCTTATTTGCCCTTACCGGGTTTGTGTAAAATGGATCGGTACGCTGCTCCCATTCAATGTTAGCAAAGAAGAAAGCTTTATTTTTAATAATTGGGCCACCTAACCTAACCCCATAGTTTGAAGCCTTGAAATTGGGAATTGGGATCTCTTGACCCTCAACCTTTTTACCCGCCATACTCTCATTTCGGAAAAAATAATATGCCGAGCCACTTAATTCATTTGTTCCGCTTCGTGTTACCGCGCTAATACCTGCACCAGTAAAATTGCCCTGGCGTACATCATAAGGTGATAGCGAAACGGTTAATTCCTGGATTGCATCCAAGCTGAAGGGAGTTGTATTTGACTGACCTGCCGGAAGCGGGTTTAGACCAAATACATTATTTACTGTCGCGCCATCGATGGTCAAGTTGTTATAGAGGTTACTCCTTCCACCAAATGAGAAAGAGCTACCCCCTGCCTGAGGTGTTAAGCGGGTGATATCCCGAAAATCCCGACCAATTGATGGAAGCCGCTGGATGTCATTGGTACTAAAGTTTGATGAAGTACCTATTTTATCGGAGTTTAGTACTGCATCCTTTGTCGCTGTAACAACAACCTCTGACAATTGCGTGGCCTCATCAATGAGCACAAAGCTTAGGACCAAGGTTTGACCAAGCTGCAGGTAAACATTCTCTTGCTTTTGTTCCTTGTAACCTACGAAGGTTACGGTAACCGTGTACGGTCCCCCAACACGCATAGCCGGAAAGTTATAGTAACCATCCGCGCGTGAAGCGGCACCATATTGAGTGCCAGAAGGTACGTGTAAAGCAACAACGTTGGCACCAGGGATAACTTCTCCCTTAGTGTCTTTAACTACGCCTGTCATGGAGGCAGTAGTAACCCCCTGTGCAAAAGCCCCGAAACAGGCCGTAAGCGCAAGGGTTGCGAGTAGTAAAATTCTCCTCATAGATTTGGATTTAAGTTGTTTATCATGGGGCAACAAAATTATCCCGATTTACCGGATGTGGTTTTAAATGCGCTTTAAATCTTTCCACAATTTTATTCACAATTAATTAACAGCCCCGGCATTGGCCGCTTGTAAAAATGTGGTTAAAAGGCTTGGTAAAACACAGGCCATTTGCTCTATTTCAAACGATAAACCCGTTTTCCTATGAAGCTTTTTTACTACTCCTCCCTGTTGCTTGTACTATCGGCCGGTAGCCTTGTGGCACAACCCGACCTGTCTTATTACCTGCCCGAGGGCATAGCGTATAACCAAAGTATACCTACCCCAAAATCAATCATCGGGCACGAAGTGGGCGAATGGCACATTACCCACGACCGGCTGGTCAACTACATGTATGCCCTCGCGGCAGCCTCCGACAGGATCAGCATACAGGAAACCGGTCGCACCTATGAAACCCGGCCGCTTTTACTGCTTACCATCACCTCCCCCAAAAACCACCAACGCATTGAGGAAATACGCCAGCAACATGTGCAACTCACAGACCCCTCACGGTCCGGAACCCTGGACATAAAAAACATGCCCAATGTGGTGTACATGGGCTTCAGTATACATGGCAACGAGGCCAGTGGAAGCAATGCCGCCCTTGCCGTTGCCTACCACCTGGCGGCAGCCCAGGGGGCAGCCATTGAAAAACTTTTGGACGAAGTGGTTATCCTGTTCGATCCCAGCTTTAACCCCGATGGCCTGCAGCGGTTTTCCAGTTGGGTGAACTCCCGTAAAAGCAAACAAACCTCAACAGACCCCAACGATACTGAACATAATGAAGCCTGGCCTGGCGGCCGATATAACCATTATTGGTTCGACCTTAACCGCGATTGGCTGGTAGCCCAATTACCGGAAAGCCAGGCGCGCATCAAACAATTTCATTTGTGGAAACCAACGGTGCTTACCGATCATCACGAAATGGGTACCAACGCTACGTTCTTTTTCCAACCGGGCGTGCCCTCCCGCAACCATCCGCTTACCCCTGAGAAAAACCTTACCCTTACACGGAAAATCGGAGAATACCACGCCAAGGCTTTAGATAAAATCGGGTCGCTTTACTATACTCAGGAAGGCTACGATGATTTCTATTACGGAAAGGGTTCAACCTTTCCCGATGTACAAGGGGCTATTGGTATTCTGTTTGAACAAGCCAGTTCACGCGGCCATGCACAGGAAAGCATCAATGGCGTATTGACGTTTCCTTTCACCGTACGAAACCAGTTCGTTACAGCCCTTTCAACATTGGAAGCTTCGCAGGCTATGCGTGAAGAGCTATTGATTTATCAACGCGACTTTTTCAAGAACAACCTGGCCGAGGCCACTAAAGATCCGGTGAAGGCGTATGTGTTCGGATCGAACCAGGATAAGTACCGCAGCTTTCACTTTGCCGAAATTATTGCCCGGCACGATATTGAGATTTTCAAACTTAGCAGTAGCCAAACCATCAACGGCAAGCGCTATGAAAGCGAGGGCAGCTATGTGGTGCCCCTCAACCAAAAACAATATCGGTTGATCAAGTCCATGTTTGAAAAACGTACCTCCTTTCAGGACAGCCTGTTTTATGACATCTCCAGTTGGACACTCCCGCTTGCTTTTGCGTTGGATTATGAAGAATTAAAAACACCCTCCCCGAACATTCAGGGCGAACGCTTTGACCCGACCAAAAAGCCCGTTGGAAAAATTGTTGGTGGCACCAGCGACTACGCTTACGTATTTGAAAGTTATGGATACTATGCCCCGCGTGCTTTGTATCGCCTGCTCAGTAAAGGCATACGGGTAAAGGTAGCCAATGGCGATTTTCACTTACCCGATGGCCGAAAATTTTCTGCCGGCTCCATCCTTATCCCGTTAGGCATCCAGGATAAAAGCAACGACCTTGTTGAATACCTGGTTAAAGAAATTGCCGCTGAAGACGGCATCGATATATATGCCTTCAACACGGGGTTAGATTATAAAGGGCTCAGTTTGGGCAGCAGTAACTTTGCTGTGTTGCGCGAACCTAAAATAGCCATGCTGGTGGGCGATGGCATAAACCCGCTGGATGCGGGGGAAATCTGGCATTTGTTGGACACGCGTTTCCACATTCCGGTTAGCCTTATTCCGATGGACGTATTCAACCGCATCAACTACGATAAATACAACACGCTTATTATGAGCACAGGCACGTACACCAGTTTAAATGATGCGGCTAAAGAAAGGTTACGTACCTGGGTACAAAACGGTGGTGTTATTATTGGATTGAAAACAGCTCTTAACTGGTTAAATGCCTCCGGCCTTGGAAAGTTTGAAATGAAAAAAGACGAGAAGAAAGATGAGCCTGCCAAACCCAGGCCTTATGCCGACATTGCATTCTCCGCGGGGGCCGAAGCGTTGAGTGGGGCCATTTTTGAAATACAAGCCGACCTTTCACATCCGTTGTTTTACGGATACACCAATTCACGTCTGCCGGTTTTCAAAAGCGGGACGCTCTTTATGGAACGTTCAAAAAGTGCATTTGGAAACCCGGGGGCTTTCACGGCAAATCCTTTGCTTAGCGGGTACATCACCAAGGGTAGCCTGGATAAATTAAAAAATGCCTCCTTTGCGGGGAGTTCATCCCTCGGGCAAGGTCGTGTAATCGGGTTTACGGAAAACCTGGCCTTTCGCGCGTTTTGGTTTGGGAGCAATAAAATGTTGATGAATGCCATATTCTATGGACATACTTTAAGCAGTGGAGCCTCGCGCTAACGCTTTTTAAGAACACAACAAAAGCTGATTTTAGCGGTTGAATACAAAACGTATTTAACACAATACAACCATGCTTTGGAAGCACACCATTGGGGTACGATTTTTTGTGTTTACCGTACTTTGTTTTGCTTCACTGACAAGCATGGGGCAAGAACGCAAAAGTGCCCGCGACCGGATTGATGCAGCACGAACCAAAGCAATAAAAAGCATAACCCGTGGCGTGCAAGACAGTATTCTTCAAAAGAAAAGCGAAACTCCATTTCTGCCTTATGAAGGAAAAGTGATCCGTAACATTATTGTTGAGCATATTGGTTTTGAACGCAGCATCTACGATACCAGTAGCACCAACATCATGAAAAAAATAGGGAAGCTAGCGAACGATCTTCACCAAAATTCGCGCGAGAAAACCATACGTAACAACTTGTTTGTGCACAAACACCAAAGGCTTAATCCGTACAAGCTTGCCGACAATGAACGTTACCTCCGCGACCTGGATTTTATACTGGATGCCCGTATTGTTGCCGAGCCCGTTAACGGCAATACCGATTCAGTGGATTTATTTATTCTTACCCGTGATGTGTTTGCCCTGGGCGGAACGTTTACCCCGCGCTCACTGAATACCTATCGCTTCGGCTTATACGATGTAAATGTTGGTGGGCGAGCGCAACGCATTCAAATGAATGGGGTGTTCAATCCCGATCGCGATCCGCGGTTAGGATATCAATTTGTTTATACCAAAAACAGTATCCAGGGTAGCCTCATTGATGCCACCGTATCGTATACGCAAATCGACAATGGATCAAGCCTGGGGCTTGAAAATGAACAAGCGGTTTTGGTAAGGTTAACCCGTCCGCTGGTGTCGCCCTATACGCGCATGGCCGGTGGTTTGGAGTTAAGCCAGAACTGGTCAACCAATATTTTTCAAAAAGCCGATACAGCCTTTCGGCATTACCGTTATAATATTCAGGATGCATGGGTCGGTTATAACATCGGTATCAATACTAAAATGGAAAACCGAAACCGGCACGTTGTTGCTTTGCGGACCTTCCGCCAACAATTTATAAAACAACCGGAGCAACTTTCAGAACAAACGAATCCGCTTTACAACAACAAATCGTTCGTATTGGGCTCGGTAACATTTTTCAACCAGAATTTTTACAAAACCCGGTACGTATATGGGTTTGGGCGCACCGAAGACGTGCCCTATGGGAAAAACCTCACCTTAATGGCCGGCACGGTAAGGCAATTCGAACTTTCGCGGCCTTACATGGGGGCCGAACTGGATAAAACATTAGTGATGAAAAATGGCGACTTCCATGAATATAAACTTCAGGCAGAAGGATTTTGGGGCAACAGCGAACTGGAGGACATTACCTTGCTGGCCTCAGCCACGCTTTTCAGCAAGCTTATTGAATTCAGGCAACTTAAAGTAAGGCAATACCTGGGTATCAGCTACACAACACAAATGAACCCGCGCATAAAAGAACCGCTTACTGTTAACAGCGACTACGGCCTTACTGGTTTTGGTGCAGACAGCGTATTGGGTGCCCAGCGTCTTTCCATCTACTCGCAAACGATAGTCTTCACGCCCCTGTCCATAGTAGGCTTTCGCTTTGCGCCACTTGCTTTTGGCGAAATATCGATGATTGCACCTAAAGATGAATCCATCTTCCGGCAAAAAGCTTACGCAGGTATTGGTGGTGGCCTGCGCACCCGAAATGAAAACCTGGTGTTTGGAACAATTGAACTCAAGTTATTTTGGTTTCCAAGGGTTACGGAGGACCTGTCACATTTCCGTATTTCGGTAGCCTCAAACCTGCGGGTAAAATTCAGTGCCGGTTTTGTAAAGCGGCCGGAGTTTATTCAGTATAACTAACATTATTCTTTTATTCTTCATTGTCTTTAACCGGTATGCCAATGGAATCAAGCCAGTTATTGATTAACCGGGTTTCTTCAGGTGTTACTTTCGCATCGCGATGTAACCACAAGTAACTTTCCAAGGGCATCCAGCCTTCCGTTATAGCCTCAGAAATCTCTTCCAGTTTGTGGCTTGCCTTGTTTGCAGGGTAAGTCCTGAAAGCTGAAAAATTCAAATGCTCCTTACCTTCCTTGATATGTGAAGCCAGCCACCAACCTATGGGTTGAACATAAACATACCAGGGATAGCTCGTGTTGTTGCTGTGGCAATCGTAACACTTCTCGACAAACACCGCATGAACGGCCTCGGGCACGCTATACGTATTGGAAATATCATCCGCAGCAATCCCTTCCGATTTGTTTTTTTCAGGTTGGAGTAATTGCATAACAACCAGCACCAGCAATACTCCGGTGAGTATCTTCTTAAGCATAATGAGTTGGTTTAGGTAAACGAAAGATAATAACAGGCTTGCTGTTTTCCTATGTACAAGCTATCTTGATTGTTTCAGTTATTAAAAAACCCTATGAGAAAGCTATTCATCATCTGCAGTATTATTGTTACGGCATTAATCCTGGTTTGGGCATACTTCTGGATTTATGCCCTGTGGACTTTTGTACTGATAGGCCCCATAATTTTTATGGGCGTACAGGATATGGTTCAAACCCGCCAGTCGCTTAAGCGCAACTTTCCGCTGGCCGGCCGGTTGCGTTACGTGTTTGAAGATCTACGCCCCAAAATCCAGCAATATTTTGTTGAATCCGATACGGATGGCGCACCGATCAACCGAATCGATCGCTCCGTTATTTACCAGCGCGCTAAAAAACAACTGGATACGGTTCCCTTTGGAACACAACTCAATGTTTATGCCGAAGGATATGAATGGATCACACATTCAGTTACTCCGTTGGACCATCACAAGCTGGACCATAGTCCGCGTGTGTTGGTAGGCAATAAAGATTGCAAGCAACCCTACTCGGCCAGTATATTGAATGTATCGGCCATGAGTTTTGGTTCGCTTAGTGGTAATGCAGTTGAAGCATTAAATGCAGGCGCTAAAATCGGAGGGTTTGCACACAACACCGGTGAAGGGGGTATAAGTCCGCATCACCTCAAGTATGGCGGTGACTTGATTTGGCAAATAGGTACCGGATACTTTGGTGCGCGCGATGAAGCCGGGAATTTTTCTCCCGAGGCCTTTCGGAAAAATGCCACCCGCCCCGAAGTAAAAATGATTGAGATAAAATTATCGCAAGGCGCCAAGCCGGGGCATGGAGGCATTTTGCCGGCCAAGAAAAACACACCGGAGATTGCGGCCATCCGTGGTGTAACGCCCGGCACTACGGTTTTCTCGCCACCGTTTCACAGTGCATTTAGCACACCGATTGGCCTGATTGAATTTGTTAAACAACTACGTGAGCTCTCCGATGGAAAACCGATTGGCTTTAAACTTTGCATTGGACGCAAAAGTGAATTTTTGGGCATCTGCAAGGCAATGGTGCAACTCAACACGTACCCCGACTTCATTACCATTGATGGCGGTGAAGGAGGAACAGGCGCAGCACCACCAGAGTTTACCAACTTTGTAGGCATGCCCTTGTTGGATGCTGTTGCTTTTGCTGATGATGCATTACGAGGCTTTGGTATTCGTGAGCATATCAAGCTGGATTGTTCCGGAAAAATTCTTTCCGGGTTTCATATTTTCCGTGCGATGGCCTTAGGCGCTGACTTTGCCAATTGTGCCCGTGCGATGATGATGGCGCTCGGCTGCATACAAGCACTGGAGTGTAACAAAAATACCTGCCCCGTTGGTGTGGCTACACAAGATCCGTACTTCGCCAAAGGATTGGTGGTAGAAGACAAGAAAGCACGTGTGGCTAATTTCCACAAACACACGGTAGATAGTTTTGTTGAACTGCTTTCCTCCACCGGTTTAGATAGCCCCGATAAAATCAACCGCACACACGTGTACCGCAGGGTGTTTATGAACATGGTGAAAACCTACGCTGAAATCTATCCGCCTGTTCCAACTGGTTGCCTGCTCGACATGGCTGACTCCCCAATTGAATTCGATGTTTACTTAAACCAGGCAAGGGCAGAGAGTTTTGGGACTTAGGATTAATAATCATTTAGTAGCTTTTAAAGCTGCACTGATTGTATGCACAGTATTCCATTCTAAAGCTCAGTCATTCGGACAGGGTACGGATAGCATCCATTCACCAAGACCGACTTCATTTAAAACCATAAACACAACAGTGTTAGGCAACTTCACTGGTGAGAAACAAAAACGATGGATAAAAATTGATGACGTTACCGTTGAAACTCTCAACATAGCGTTGACCCCTGTTGAAGAGGCACTGGCCAGGGCCGAGTCGATGGAGATCAGGGCACTCCTGAAACGAGATACTGTTGCATTAAAAAGTATTTGGCTGAAGGACTTTACCCTTGATGAACTACACAACAAAGTACACCATGATCCTAATCCGTTGCCGCATTACCTTTCCTTGCACCGGAGAATTGAAAAAATTTTAGTAACAGGTGATCATGCCTATGTTTCGGGAACAGAATACGCAGTACAGGTAAAGGAAGGCAACAGTGTTGATACACAGGTTGCACGCAAGTACGCCCACATGTGGATAAAGGAGTTATTCGGGTGGAAAATGGCCAGCAAGAGTTATAATTAACCAAATTTGTTCTGGACTATATTAAAATTCAAAGTTCAAGGTTCCGTATTTAAATGCTATCCAAAATTCAGTTTGGTTAACTATTGAATTTTGAACGTTGAATTAACTATTTTTGTGAAACCTTTACGCCCGTGGTGCGCAAATTCTTTCCGCTTGATAAGAATTATGTTTTAGAACAGGCCCAACTGTCGCTGGAAAATTCCCTCCTCGAATACCTGGTAGATTACGTTAAAGTGCAGTACATGCTGCAACACAACCCCTTAGGCCTGGTAGACGAAACCATCCAACGCATCCAGCAACATCAATCAAACGATTTTACAAAATTGCACGATTTTTACATTACCCTGTCGGGGATATTCCGGTTCCGGTATTACCACCATAACCAACTGGAATTCATCTTTTCAGGCGAAGAGCCCTTTGATCGCTATTGCCGGGAATGGACTGAGGAATTCAAAAAATGGGTAAGAACCTTTTCGCAGCACAACAACTTTATCATGGGTGTGCTCGAACTTACGGTGTTTTATCCGCATGAAGCAGAAGCACAATTTATCGGTAACAGGCTCACCACATTTGCTGCACAATTCTTCGAAGTTAAAATTCATCCCCAAAAAGGGATTGTTAAAAGTGCCTGATCAAAGTAAGTAGTGCTGCACAAACTGTTCGGCTGTCAGCACTTTAATCTTAGAAAAATAAAAATCCTTTGCATCTTCAGTAACAAGGCAGGTGCATTTTGATTTTTTAGCAGCATAATATTCAATACCATCTTCAAAATCATGAATAGCTTTATCACCAGCAGCTTGCAAAACAACTTCTTCATCGATAGTACTAATATTAATCCTTTGTGTGAGCAGTTTAATCTTTTGTTTTGCCAAGTTTGCGCCACTCTTTTTTTCAGCAAAATAATATCCAATGGCCAGGCAAAGTGGTGAAGTGAATATTTTGAAACGTGTAGTGCCGGCCAGGCTTACTATACGGGCGCTGTGCACAAAAAGCGGGTACTCCTTGTTCAAAACAGAAACCAGTATGTTGGCATCCAGAAAAACGTTCATTTCCGGGATCCGTAGAATTCAGACTTAGCTGCTTTACGCGTGCGCCTACTGGTTTTGTACTCCACCTCTCCTTCCGCCAATTGCTGAACCCAATCGGCAACAGGCAGGTCTTCCAACTCCTGATACTTCGCGCTGGTGATCTTTTTATACAGAAGTTCAGTTAACCTTGAAAGGCTGAGATTATTTGCTTCTGCAAACCGTTTGGCTTTACGGATAATCTCTCGATCAAAACGCAGTGTGATCTTGGCGTCCATCGTTTCTAATTTTATACGTCATAAATATAATAATTATACGTACAACTAAAAAACGATCATATACCTTTGAACAACTCAAAACTTTCCAGGTACTGAGGTACCACTACATTCCAACCCAATTCTTTCCGAATAGTTTGTGCATACTCATCAATACCCGGACTTTCACCGTGTATGGTAAACGTAAACTTCGGTTTGTCTTTAAAATTTCCCAGCCACCGAAACAACTCCCCCTTATCGGCATGCCCGCTCATAGAGCTGATGTATTCCAGTTTACAGTTTACCGGCACTTGTTCACCAAAAATTTTAATGGTCTTTTCACCATCCAATAATCTTCTTCCGCGTGTGCCCTCTGCCTGAAAGCCTGCCATCAGTATAGTGTCTTCTTTTCTGCGCAGCCTGTGATACAAGTGATGCAGTATTCTTCCACCCGTAAGCATACCGCTGGAAGAAATGATGATGGCATTCTTCTTAATTTCATTCAACGATTTCGAGTGTTCATTGGACCGGACAAACACCACCATGTTGGTTTCTGCTTCACGCGCAAATTCTTCCAGGTTAAAACTTTCCTTCAGAAATTTAGGATGCTTGAAAAACAAATAGGTAGATGAAATCGCCATGGGGCTGTCGATGTACACGGGCACATCCGGAATCCTATCCTCCTTCATCAGCTGACGCATGTAATATAAAATACCCTGCGTTCGGCCTACGGCAAAGGCCGGAATCAACAAAACCCCTCCCCGATGAATCGTTTCGTTTACGATGCGCACAAAATCATCCGTAGGATCATCATATGCGTTTTCCTGATTGCCATACGTTGACTCCACAAAAAGCACATCCGTTTGCTCAATGGCCGTTGGAGGATGCAGCATGGCACTGGTATACCGGCCAATGTCACCGGAAAACACAAGCTTTTTTTTCTGTGAATCGCCTTCAAGAAGAACTTCGGTTATGGCCGATCCCAGTAAGTGGCCTGCATCGCGATAAATAATTTCAGCTCTGCTATGAATACGAATGTGTTCATTGTATCCGAATGATTTCACCAATGGAAATACTGCTTTTACATCACCTTCTGTATACAATGGTTTTGGATGCTCATGTTTTGAATAGCCCTTCTTCTCGGCAAACAATGCTTCTTCTTCCTGCAGTTTGGCAGAATCAAGTAATAGAATTTCCATCAAATCGGCCGTTGGATGCGTGCAATAAATGGGGCCAGTGAAACCTTCTTTTACGAGCTTTGGTAAATAGCCGATATGATCAATGTGGGCATGACTGATCACAACGCATTGTATAGTGGATGGATCAACCGGAAACTCATCCCAGTTACGCAGACGCAAGTCTTTTAATCCCTGAAACAATCCACAATCAAAAAGAAAACGAAAGTCACCGGCATCTACCAGATAACGCGAACCGGTAACACTTCCGGCTGCTCCCAAAAATTTTACACGAACATCCACTTAGCGAATAATTTTAAAATCGTTGAAATGATATAGCGTTATGCTTTCATTTACCTGAACCTCATCTACCCGGGCACGGGGCGGCCCAATCTTGCACCACGCAACCAATGCGTTTAGTTGTTCATCGCTTCCCTCAACTTCTAAGTAAACACTCCCGTCAGGTTCGTTACGAACAAAGCCACGCACTCCGATTTGCTGCGCAGCCGAAACAGCCGAAGCACGAAAGAAAACACCTTGAACCTTTCCGGTTACGCGAATGGAAATATGCTTCATTCGGGCTTACATGATGTAATCGGTACTGAGAAATACCGATTCGCGGTTGCGGATAATGGTGCTGATGATTTGCTTGTTGCCATCGGTAGCTTTTGTAGCCACCAGGGTGCGAATGGAAAACACACGCAAGGCATCGGCTACCGAAAGTGTTCCTTCTGCCGAATCTTTTCTGCCGTTGAACGGAAACGTATCCGGCCCACGCTGGCATTGTGTGTTCACGTTTATCCGGCCAACCTGGTTGGTAAACATATCAATGTAAGAGGCAATCTTTTTGCTATCGCTCCCGAAAATACTTACCTGCTGGCCAAAGTTTGAGTTAACCACATACCGTATGGCTTCCTCATCCGTTTCGAATGGCACAACAGGAATTACAGGGCCGAATTGCTCCTCATGATAAATTTTCATTTTCTCGTTGACCGGATACAGTACAGCAGGATAAAAAAACGAATTCAATATTTCACCGCCATGCTCGTTCATAACCTTGGCTCCGTGCTTTTTAGCATCCTCCAGCAATCCACGCAAGTAATCGGTTTTACCGGGCTCAGGTAAAGGCGTGAGTTGAACACCATTTTCCCACGGCATACCGGGTTTTAGTTTGGCAACTTCAGCTATAAATCTTTTGATAAATTCATCCACAATACTGTTGTGAACAAACAATATTTTCAGGGCCGTGCACCGTTGTCCGTTAAACGATAACGATCCGGTAACACATTCGGTTATGGTGGTATCCAAGTCAGCATCCGGTAATACAATAGCCGGATTTTTTGCATCCAGCCCAAGAATGGATTTCAGGCGATGGGGCTTCGGATGAAGGCGTTTTAAATCGTTGGCTCCTTTATTGGTTCCAATAAAAGCAAACACATCAACCTTACCGGTTTCCATAAGTGCCCCAACGGTATCGCGTCCCTTACCATAAATAATGTTAACAACCCCCGGAGGGAAACTTTGCTGAAATGCTTTCAACAGTGGGCGAATTAACAACACCCCATACTTGGCTGGCTTAAACACCACGGTATTGCCCATGATCAAGGCCGGGATAAGTGTACTGAAGGTTTCGTTTAACGGATAGTTGAATGGGCCCATGCACAAGGCAACACCTAACGGCACTCTTCGGATTTGGGCCATAAAGCCCTGTTCCTCCACTAACTTGGCTGAGTTGCGATCAAGTTCTTTTAAGGCCTTAACGGTATCCACGATATAATCGCAGGTCCGGTCAAATTCCTTTTCCGAATCTTTCAATGTTTTTCCGATCTCCCACATCAATAGCTTTACTACATCTTCCCGTTGTTCACGCATCAGGGCAAGAAACTTTTCAATATGCGTAATCCTTTCCGCTACGGATAAGGTAGGCCACAACCCATGCCCGAGGTTGTAAGCCTCAACTGCGGCATCAAGGGCCAGCAACGCTTCAATGGAGGTGAGCAAAGGTGTTGCGCCAATAACTTGTTGCTTGTAGTGCGTGCCTTCTTTTACAAACACGGGGCTTTGAACGGTATTTAATGCACCCGGCCAATGCCTGAGTTCGCCATTGATCAGGTACTCGCGCTGCTCAACATACGTTACGTTAATATCTTCCGGAATGGCGGAAGCCTCCGGAAACATATTCGATAAAAATTTACTCATGATTTTATACTAGGAAATTGTTACAATATTTATTCCCGATGAAGTACCCAGCCGATCGGCACCTGCTGTAATCATTTCAATTGCCTGCTCTTTTGTCTTAATTCCTCCCGATGCTTTAATGCCCACATCCAGCGGTAGTGCACTTCGCATTAAGCGAATGTGTTCAACCTTAGCGCCCGCAGGGGCAAAACCCGTTGAGGTTTTTACAAAATCCACTCCAGCATCTGCACAAAGTTTGCATGCCAGGATAATTTCATCATCTGAAAGATACGCGGTTTCAATGATAATCTTTACAAGCTTCTGGTGATCGTGGCATAGTTTGCTGCACTTGGCCAGTTCGATTTTTGTCCACGGTATGCCCGTTTTAAAAGAAGTTATATTCCACACCACATCCACTTCATCAGCCCCGTTATCGATTGCACGCTTTATTTCGTCAAGTTTTGTTTCGGTCATGTTATAACCAAGCGGAAATCCTGCTACGGTAACAAGTGCAATTTTATTTTTTCCGATTTCGCGTTGGGCACGCTTTACCCAAAAGGGCGGAACACAAACACCAAAGAATTTATTTTGAACAGCCTCCTCCACCAGCCTGTCAATATCCCTTATGGTAAGCATTGGCGACAGGTTTGTGTGTTCGATGTAATCGGCAAGGTTCATTGCTGAAATTTACGATACGCTGTTGATATTCTTCAGGGTTTCGTTAAAATCAGAAAATCAGCGGCCTGTGGGACAAAGACCAAAGGTTTAGCTTAAGAATAAAATATTAATGGCGTATGCCGCACTCTTTGCAGTACTTCATTTTATCCACCGGGCGTCTTTTAGGTGGGCGCTTATGGCCAAAATAAGAAGGGTCGGAGTACTGTGGTTTGGATAATTCTTTCTCGGCCTTTCGGTGCGCTTTAGCTACCTGCTCCATCCTGTCGTAGAAGCGGTCGCGTGCATCATAGGTAACTTTATCGGTTGATTTTTTCTTTTGGGGTTCGTAGGTACGTTTTGGGTAATAAGGCTCAACAGAACTTGGTTGGGCAGAAGGTGCCTGCGCATTCTTCTTTTTTTTAGAAGACTGGGCAAGTCCCGGTATCAGGCTCGCAAGCATCAAAATTAAAATCAGCAACCTGCTCATAGCACAAATATATTAACCACTGAAATGTGTGAAAATTGTGCCCGAGGTTATCGTTCCGACAAACAAACTTATTTAAGCGTTGGATTACCGGTTAAACACCTTTGGGCTGAAGCATGGATTGTTGCCTGCGGTATACCCAAGGGGGTGTAGGTGACTCGTGTTGCCACAAACCTGCACCTTGCTCACGCGCCTTTTGTTCAAGGCTTTTGAACTCATCGGTGGCATCCTTTTCAATTACCCATGCCAATCCGTTTGATAGTAATAATTTCCGTACATCAACACCTTTATTCGTGTAAACTATGCCAACATAATTTCCCCAACGGTCTCTTCCCTGGAGTTGTACCTGTATGGCTTTATCACGGATGGCCTTCTCCAAAAATTCCTTTGCCGTTTCCCCAAACTCCTGATCGAGCTCGGGGCTATCAATACCAGAAAGTACAACCTTATAGGTCTCATTATCCTCAGCTATAATTTCCAGGGTATTGCCATCAACCACGGAAACAACCTTGCCTTTTACAGTATTGGCCATTACGCCATAACCTGTAAGAACCATCACCAGAAATGCGCCAAACGTTTTCATTGTCCCTCCTTTTTGAAATCTCTTGCAAAGTACTTGTGGGGAATTCACGCCAGGGTGAAGTGTTGTTCGCCAACAAGCGTGTGTAAGATTTTTTCAAAAAGCGTTAGCTACAAGAATGATTCCAAAACATATACAAGGTCAATTCGATGAATCCCTTTGTTAAGGGAAGTGAATCATTCCAAAAAGGAGAATTTATTTCCTGATTAGAAAAATCGCTTACTGGAGTGATGCTACTTTTTCCGACAATATTGATCGATTTGGAACCGGGCCTTGGCATCGCCCAGTTCAACCGCCCTGCGCCAATCGAAGCAGGCCTTATCGGTTTCCTTTAACTGGTAGTAAAAGTTACCGCGCAGCTTGTAATATGATGCATTTTTAGGTTCTACACGAATGGCATCGTCCAGGTCGGAAATGCCCGCCCCAATGTCGTCCATTTCGGCTTTACAATTTGCCCGGTTGTAATAGGCCAGGCCATCATCAGGATTAATGGAAAGCACTCGGTTATAATCCAACACGGCACCTTCAAAATCCTTCAGGTCTTCCTTAATCATGGCGCGGTTAAAGTACGCATTGGTGTTATTCTTATCGATGGAAATAACGTTGCTGAGTTCCGCAATGGCCGACTTTCCATCGCCCAGGCCCAAATAGGCTTTTGCTTTGTCCAACAATAACTGAATGGAATTATCACCGGCCTTTTGTGCTGCATCAAAATCTTTGATGGCCGCAGCAAAGTCTTCCTTTTCCAATAAAACCCTCCCTCTTCGGTAGTACACATCCTTATCGTTGTAACCGGCTTTTATGAGTTTATCGAAGTACTCCAGGGCAACAACATAATTCTTTCCGTTGAAATACGAGTCGGCCAGCAGTTTATATAATTCTGGTTCAGGCTTCTCCATAAGTTTTTCCGCTGCCCGCAAGTCTTTTGATGCTTCAGTAAACTTATTCATCTTGAAGTAAGCCTGGCCGCGGTTTTCATAAGCCTTTGTAAAGTCTTTGTTAATTGCCAGGGCGGCCGAAAAGTCGCTGATGGCTTCCGTGTAGTTTTCCTGTTCAAGAAATGCCTTACCCCGGTTGTTGAACAATATCGGATCCTTCATACCCAAACCTATAGCTTGCGTATAATCCTGTATGGCACCACTCCAGTTAGCGGACCGGAACTGCGCATCACCGCGGTGAAAATAAGCAACGGCTAGCTTCGGATCTTTTGTAATAGCTGATGAAAAGTCTTCAATGGCTCCATTGAAATTTTTCGCTTCATATTTGCAGTAGCCACGCATGTCAAAGAGCGCTGCATCCATTTCGCCTTGCTGAATAGCTTTTTCCAAATCGGGCAACGCCCCGGCATAATCTTTAAGAAAATATTTTGCCTTACCACGCTTTGCGAAAACACCTGAAGATTTCTCACCACCGTCAATAGCCTTCGTCAAGTCTGCAACTGCTTTTTCGTACTCCTTTAGTTCAAGATAAGCAGTACCGCGGGTCAGTACCACGCTGTTATCTTTACTACCCCCATCGATGGCCTTTGTCAGGTCACCGACTGAGCCTGCATAATCTTTCATGTTATACCGGGATAAACCCAACAGTGCATAGTCATCTGCATCGGCCTGGTTGCGGGCAACCACCACGGCAACATCGGTTATAACCGCAGTATATTCATTCAATTGATACCGAGCCTTTGCCCTGTTTTTGTAAGCCAGTACATAATCTTGCTTGACGCCAAGCGCCCGCGTGAAGTCTTCAATGGATTCCTTTGCTTCGCCTTTGTTGAGTTTTGCTTTTCCTCTGTTGTTAAACACCACCTCATCACTGGCGCCCAACGTCACAGCCTTATCATATGATTCAATGGCTCCATCAAAATTATTTTGTTTGAACCGGGCATTGCCTAGTTGATAGTAAACGTCTTTATTTTTGCTTCCCATGGCAGCGGCCTTATCCAATGCCGGAACTGCCTCTTTATCCTTTTGGAGGTTCACATAAGCGATACCCAGTGCTTCGTAAGTAACCAAATCAGCATTGCCCTTCTTAACTACATTTTCAAGATCAACCACGGCTGCCGCATAATCTTTTAGTTGAAAGGAAGCCTTGCCGCGTTTTTCATAAATCGTGGCTTCTTTTTCGCCACCCATTTCTGCCGCAGTCAAAGCCTCAACAGCACCCTTGAAATCGTTATTATCAAAGCGAAGGTAGCCTGCATACAGCAGTGTTTTTGAATCCTTTATACCACCTTTTAGGGCAGCTTCAAGATTAGTACGTGCAGCATCTTTCATACCGATGCTATATTTAGCGATGCCCAGTTTGCGCTGTAATTCGGGTGAGTCGCCTTCTGTTGTTTTTGTTTTCTCTAAATCTTCCACGGCACCGGTATAATCCTGCACCTCGAAACGTGCCATCCCGCGGTTAAACATGGCCTTGGTATTGGTTGGGTTTAATTGCAAAGCCCGATCAAAATCCGGAAGCGCGCCTTTGCTATCGCCAATACTCATTTTTGCTTTACCGCGATTGTTAAAGACTATTGCATCTTTATCAGAACTTTTGATGGCCTGATCGTAGTATTTAATAGCCCCCTGAAAATCATTTTTGGTAAAGCGTATGTCGCCCAGGTTTTTGAACACATCAAAATCATTACCACCCATTGAAATAAATTTCTCATAGTCTTTTGAAGCATTGTCATAATCCTTTTGGATGTACAAGCTATGCCCACGGGTTAAAAAAATTACCGCTGTATTTTCACCCAATCCAATGGCGCGGCTTAATGATTCGGTAGCACCGGAATAATCCTTTGCTGAATATTGGCAATTGCCCAACTGCGTAAAAATCTCCTTGCTGCTGGCGCCCATAGATGCAGCCGCAGACAAGGCTTGCGATGCACCTTTACAATCATCAAGTTTTCCCAGGCTCAGGCCAAGCATGCTGAAAACCTCTTTGTCCTTTACACCGCGTTGCACAACTTTTGCCAATGCATCGGCCGCGCCTTTGTAATCTTGTAAGGAATATTTTGCAATGCCTATCTTTTGAAAAATCTCAACATCCGACCGGCCGGTTGATGTTACTTTTTCCAGGTCATCCACAGCGCCTTTCCAGTCTTTAAGTGCATAGCGCATCGTGCCACGAAACTCAAATAATTCTGCGGTGGCAATTCCGGCTTTTGAAGCCTGATCAAAATCTGGTTTGGCTTTTTCGTACTCTTTCAACTGAACAAAAGCAACACCCCGCTTCAGGTATGCTTCAGGGTTTGTAAACCCTGCGCCAATAAGTTGGGAAAGTTGTGCCGAAGCCTCACGGTATGCACCATCATTCAATTTATTCAGGGCATTTGTGTACTGAACCTGAAAAAGCGAGTCTGACTTTTGGGCGAACGTATGCCCGATTGCAAAAAAGCAACAAACAAAAGCGAGTTTCCGCATAACATAAATGTTCATGGGAACAAAAGTATTAAATCGGGGAAGTGGAAATAGTTAAAAAAGTGCAAAAAACTGACTTGCCGGAAAGGCGAAGCATTAATCGATGAAAAGGGAAATGATCAAATACACCGAGATAAGGATTATGATCCCCATGACCATATAACCAAACACCCTGGCGCGGGAAAAGTACGAATGAAGCGGAAGTTGCTTTTTCATAAGGTTAACGGCTTACGGTAGTAAATAACCAAAACAGAAAACAGGCAACCCAGTAAGGGCCATCAAGTGTGCAAAAACCCTTGCCCGGGCGAAGGAAAATCCAATCGGAACAACCTTTTTCATAGATAATCATACCGAAGATCTTAAAGTATAACTTTAAACACAAGGAAATGTTCTTCCAAAGAACCAATTGATCGATTAATGGCACCAAAAAGGCCATTTATGGCCATTGCATCCTTTCGAAATAAAAATGCCCTTTTAACCAGGGCATTTTTACAAATTGACTCTGTGCAACTTTTTTACAGGTGGATCACTTCACCGTAAGCTGCGGCAGCAGCTTCCATCACCGCCTCACTCATAGTAGGGTGTGGGTGTACAGATTTGATAATTTCATGACCGGTCGTTTCCAACTTGCGTGCCACCACAACCTCAGCAATCATTTCGGTTACGTTGGCACCGATAAAGTGCGCACCCAGCCACTCGCCATATTTGGCGTCAAAAATCACTTTTACAAAACCATCGGATGCGCCACCAGCCTTCGCTTTACCGGAGGCCGTAAACGGAAACTTACCAACTTTAATTTCATAGCCGGCTTTCTTTGCGGCTTCTTCAGTATACCCTACCGATGCAATTTCAGGTGAGCAGTAGGTACAACCCGGAAGGTTATTATAGTTCAATGGCTCCGGATTATGGCCGGCAATTTTTTCGACACAGATAATGCCTTCGGCAGAAGCCACATGCGCCAAAGCCGGGCCTTTCACTATATCGCCAATAGCATACACACCCGAAACATTGGTTTTGTAGAAATCATCTACGATTACTTTTCCTTTATCCGTTTTGACACCAACTTCTTCTAAACCTATTCCTTCAAGGTTAGTGCTCACACCAACAGCCGATAAAACTACATCCGCTTCGATTTTAATTTCGCCCGAGGGTGTCTTCACCGTGGCCACACAATTTTTCCCCTTGGTATCTACTGCCGTAACTTCCGAGCTGGTGTGAATGGTCATACCGGCTTTCTTAAAAGCCTTCTCCAATGTTTTTGAAACCTCCTCATCTTCTACGGGAACGATACGTGGCATAAACTCCACGATGGTAACTTCCGTACCGATGGTGTTATAGAAGTAGGCAAACTCAACACCGATCGCACCGGAACCTACCACCAGCATCTTCTTAGGCTGATTTTCGAGCACCATGGCTTCGCGATAGCCGATAATTTTTTTTCCATCAATTTTCAATGCGGGCAATTCGCGCGAACGCCCACCGGTAGCCAGGATAATATGCTTGGCCTCATAATCGGTCTTCTTTCCATCGGCTGCAGTAACTTCAACCTTACCACCCTTTTTTAGTTTCCCCAGGCCAGCTATATGATCAATCTTATTTTTCTTGAACAAAAACTGAATGCCCTTGCTCATGCCGGCTGCCACTTCGCGGCTGCGTTTTACCATGCCTGGCAAATCAGCCTGGGCATCTTTCACGGTTATGCCATAATCCTTTGCATGGCTGATGTATTCAAAAACATTGGCACTTTTTAATAATGCTTTGGTAGGAATACAACCCCAGTTCAGACAGATACCGCCCAACTCGGCTTTCTCCACTACACCAACCTTCATACCCAGTTGTGATGCGCGAATCGCGGCCACATAACCACCCGGACCAGAACCAATAACAATAAGATCGTATTTAGACATAATCGAATCAGGTTAATATTTAAGTGGCCAAAGATAAGACCAGCCGTGGCTCTTTCAAATAAAAAGGGCTTTGCGGAGACTCATAAGAGTATATAAAAATCCATGAATTTTGACGGAATTGGCTAATTTTGACCACCAAACCAGATTATCAATGAAATTACTCCAGGGAAAAACCGCACTCGTAACCGGGGCATCAAAAGGCATAGGAAGATCTATTGCACTTAAGTTTGCCGAACAAGGAGCCAACGTGGCCTTCACCTACTTATCCAGTGTTGAACAAGGCCAGGCGCTGGAAGCTGAGTTGGCCTCCAAAGGCGTGAAAGCAAAAGGTTATCGTTCCGATGCTTCCGATTTTGCGCAGGCCGATAAACTTATCAATGATGTTGTTGCCGATTTCGGTTCGCTTGATGTATTGGTGAACAATGCCGGTATTACCATGGACAACCTGTTGCTTCGCCTGAATGAAGAAGCCTGGGATAAAGTAATTAACGTAAACCTGAAGTCGTGCTTCAATACGGTTAAAGCAGCGACCAAACCAATGATGAAACAAAAAAGCGGTTCCATCATCAACATGACATCAGTAGTAGGATTAAAAGGGAATGCGGGGCAATCAAATTATGCCGCTTCGAAAGCAGGAATTTTAGGTTTTACAAAATCCGTAGCCCTTGAATTAGGTTCTCGTGGCATCCGTTCCAATGCTATTGCGCCCGGTTTTATTGAAACAGAAATGACGGGCAAACTTGATGAGAAGACTGTTCAAAGCTGGCGCGATGCCATTCCATTAAAGCGTGGTGGAAGACCTGAAGATGTTGCTGATGCGTGTGTGTTCCTTGCGAGTGATATGTCTGCTTACATTACCGGCCAGGTATTACAGGTGGATGGTGGTATGTTAACCTGATGGCATGAACGAAATCCAAAACCTAGGTAAACTTGTACAGCGCGTTTATAACGGCAAAGCCTGGCACGGGCCTTCTATTATGGACGTTTTAAAAGATGTTAATGATACCAACTGCCGGAAAAAAGCAGGTGACAGTCATAGTATTGTTCAGTTAGTACTTCATATGGTATCGTGGCGCACGTTTGTTACCAAGCGGCTGCTGGGTGATTCGGAGTTTGAGTTAACAGACGATCAAAACTTCCCACCTGAAACAGGCTGGTCCACCGCATTAAAACAACTGGAGGAAAGCCAGCAAGCACTATTGCAGGCCATTGAAACGGTGTCTTCAGAAAAACTTTGGGAAGAAGTAGCCAACCGCAAATATGATTTTTTTGTATTGCTGCATGGTGTAATCCACCATGATATTTACCACATCGGGCAGATACAGTTGATCAAGAAATATTCATAAAATCCTTCAGCGAAATGTTTTCACGCTCGCTGAAGGATTTTTGCACTTATTGCAATTGGGATATTGTTCCGTCATTGGAAAGCCTGTAGACAAACGAAACATCACCATCAACGAAGGAGTTACCATAAATACTCAGAAGCATGCCATCTTCAATACCTTTGCTTTGCACTGGCACATTGATACTGGCCCCTGTTAGAATATTCCTTGTGGATAAAATTTCAAAACTATTGCTGAGTGTTAGCCAAACTATTTTTCCATCGCCTGTATAAAATATATGAAAGCCAGAACTGGTTTTGTGATACAACGCATTACCCATTAAAGTAAAGCCCTCATCAAATATATTTTGTGTTGCCATCCAATCGCCATTCACATCGAATTCAATTTTTCTCTTTTCGTAAACAAAAACCGAAATTGTGCCGTCCGTTTCTATTTCGATGTGTTTCGGGGCATAAGCGGGTACATTATCATTGTTATTTTTTCGCCAGATTTCTCCTGACTTGTCTAGCTTGACGATCGAAAGATGCTGCTCCACGGGAGTAACCAAATACACAACACCCTGAAAGTATTTGTAAGCCGGAAAAATGGTCGGATGCTGCTGAAAATCATTCAGAATAGTTTCTGCCAAAACTTCACCTGAATCTTTATTGAC
Organism: Cyclobacteriaceae bacterium; assembly: GCA_025808415.1. Classification (NCBI taxonomy): domain Bacteria; kingdom Pseudomonadati; phylum Bacteroidota; class Cytophagia; order Cytophagales; family Cyclobacteriaceae; species Cyclobacteriaceae bacterium. The sequence goes on along the minus strand of CP075525.1, from coordinate 718,453 downwards.
GGCCACCATTCCTAGTCCCTGGCTCTTTTTACCAGTAAGCCAAAACTCGTTGTTATGCAGAAAAATATTATAAACAAAAAACTCAGTTGTCTTCTCCCACGCCTTAATACCTGAAGGAGATACATAAATAAGCTGGCCGATACCATCAGAATAGCTGGCAACCAGCGCTGAACCATCAGCCATAGGACAAATTTTGTTGGTTGATGACGCATCAACCTTTAATGAATGTATCCATTTTATTTTTCCATCATAGTCAGTCTTATAGAAATAAGACTTCATTGTGGCTTTATCTCTGCCGGTGTGGAGTAATTCACCATCATTGCCAATGAAAGTAATTATTGCAGAAGGTGATGGCTGAAATTGATCATTATCTGAACACGAAATCAGGAAGAGGAATAGAAAATTAAATACGTAAAAGACTGTCTTTTTCATAAGGGTTTTGGTTTGCTGCAGTTATGCAAAGCTTGTGCCAACATACGAAATTCAAAATCAATATCGCCTTCCGCCACCATCTTTCATGGGCACAAACATCACGCGCAAGCGACTCTTCTGCTTAAGTTTTCCCTTTTCTTTGGTGATGAGCACCAACTCCTGTTTGTAGTCTTCACCCACAGGAATGATCATCCGCCCGCCTTCCGCCAACTGTGCCTGAAGTGGTTCGGGTATTTTCTTGGGTGAACAGGTAACAATAATCGCATCAGATGGTGATGCCTCCGGCCAGCCCTGATACCCGTCACCAATACGCACTTGAATATTGGCATAACCCAACTCATGTAATAAGTTTTTCGCCCGAAGTCCAAGCACTTCTACAATCTCAATGGAGTATACTTCTTTCACTATTTCTCCCAAAATAGCTGCCTGATAACCAGAGCCCGTTCCTATCTCCAGCACCCTATCTGTTGGCTTCAGGTTAAGTGCCTCAGTCATAAAGGCTACGATGTAGGGTTGCGATATTGTCTGACCTTCACCAATGGGCAAAGGATAGTCGTTGTATGCTTCTTTCATCAAATCCACAGGAACAAAACGATGGCGCTCAACTTTATTCATGGCATCCAAAACAGTGGTTGACTTTATGCCCCGATCAGTCAATTGTTCCTTCACCATTTTGTTACGCAACACATTGAAATCCTGAGCATAAGCAGTGCATTCAGTAAGAAAGAAAAGACCCGCCAGCATCCACCTGACCAAACGATTGTTCGCTCTGCTTTTCATAATTATCTCAAAATTTTTTCGCGCTTTACTTGGAAACAATAATTCCGGCCTTTACGTTTGCATCATCAAGTCGAAGAAAGCACATCGCTCAATCGATTTATAAAGAAGCGCTGAGAGAACAGGCTCTATGACGCGCTAGCAACCCCCTCCTTGTTGGAGAAAAGGTGCTAAATCCTGCCACACGAAGGTCGTGTGGAACTATAAACCGATGAAAAAATGAAAAACATCATCAACACATTCACCGAAGCAAGCCTGAAAGGCTTACGTGCTTTGTTCTCTTCTATCACATCCCTTTACCACAGCATGACAACCGACATGCAACAGCCTTGTTGTATGTGTATTTGTTGTCCGTGTTGTTGTTAAGCATCCATTTTTTCTTAGCGTAACAACATCACGATCAGTTCACTGACCGCAACGGGTCATCGTGTATCTGCCTGTTGAACGTTCCCTGTTGAAATCAATTATTCACCAAACAAAAAACTATACCTATGTCTCAATCCCTCAAATTTTCTGTGCAGTCAAAAAGCCAATCGGCTGCACGGACCGAAGTAAGCACCCGTGGCTTTACCTTGGTTGTTGACGAGCCCGAAGCCCTGGGCGGCACTAACCTGGCGCCTAACCCGGTTGAATATGTGTTGGCCGGTTATGCCGGTTGCGTAAATGTTGTGGCGCACATTGTTGCCAACGAACTTCAAATCAAACTGCCTGACTTGCGGGTTGACATTGAAGGTGAAATCAATCCAAGCCGGCTTTTCGGATCTTCTTACACCGATCGGGCAGGCTATAAGTCACTAACCGTACAATTAAAAACCAGCGAGCCGCTTGATGATCAACTCAAAATCAAATTGCTGAAGGAAATTGAAAATCGTTGCCCTGTTAACGATAACCTGTCCAACCCAACGCCCATCAACTTTTTTCTGAACTAAAACAAAAACAATTAAAACATACTCATCATGTCAAACTATCGATTCGAAACCTTACAACTTCATGCCGGGCAGGAAGTTGATCCTGTAACACGCTCACGTGCAGTACCGATTTATCAAACCACTTCGTACACGTTCAAAGATTCCGAACATGGTGCCAACTTGTTTGCCTTAAAAGAATTCGGCAACATTTACACGCGCATCATGAACCCCACCACCGATGTGCTGGAAAAACGAATTGCTGCACTGGAAGGTGGCGTAGCTGCCTTGGCCGTTGGTTCCGGCCAGGCTGCACAGTTCATCGCACTGAACAACATTCTACAGGCCGGTGACAATTTCGTTACCACCTCTTTCTTGTACGGGGGCACTTACAATCAATTCAAAGTATCGTTTAAGCGCCTGGGTATCGATGCACGCTTTGCTGAAGGCGACAAACCCGAAGCGTTCGAAAAACTAATCGACAAGAATACCAAAGCCATTTACCTGGAGTCGATCGGAAACCCGGGCTTTAATATCCCGGATTTTGAAGCCATTGCAGCATTGGCGAAGAAACATGACATTCCACTGATTGTTGATAACACATTTGGTGCAGCAGGTTATCTGTTCCGCCCGTTAGAGCATGGTGCCAACGTGGTGGTTGCTTCAGCCACCAAATGGATAGGCGGCCATGGTACATCCATTGGCGGGGTGATTGTTGATGGCGGAAACTACAATTGGGGCAATGGAAAATTCCCGCAGTTCACTGAACCCTCTGAAGGTTATCATGGATTAAAATTCTGGGACATATTCGGTGAGGGCAATCCCCTTGGCCTGCCCAACATTGCGTTCATCATTCGTGCCCGTGTAGAAGGATTGCGTGATTTTGGCCCTGCCTTAAGCCCATTCAATTCATTCCTCTTCCTGCAAGGCTTGGAAACTTTATCGCTTCGCGTTCAACGTGCCATAGATAATGCGCTGAACCTGGCCGAATGGCTGGAGCAACATCCGAAAGTGGAGAGCGTAAACTATCCCGGATTGAAGAGTTCAACGTACCACAACCTGGCAAAAAAATATCTGAAAAATGGTTTTGGTGCCGTGCTATCGTTTACCATCAAAGGCACGAAACAAAATGCCACCAAATTTGTCGATAGCCTGAAACTGGTAAGCCACCTCGCCAACGTGGGTGATGCGAAAACACTCATCATTCAACCTTCGGCCACCACGCACCAACAACTCACCGAAGAAGAGCAGCTTTCAACTGGCGTGTTGCCTACGCTGCTGCGCATTTCCGTGGGGTTAGAACACATTGACGACATCAAGGCCGACTTGCAACAGGCTTTTGAAAACGTTTTTGCTAAAGCGTTGGTAGAAAACTAATCGGATACATCAATAGTTATGGAGAAGCACACACACACCTTTCATTACAACAAGCCATTCGAATTGGAGTCGGGAGAATTTCTTCCAGGCTTCCAACTTCGGTATACCGTGCTTGGCAAGCTTAATGCCAATCGGTCAAATGTTGTGTGGGTGTGTCATGCGCTTACCGGAAACGCTGATGTTACGGCCTGGTGGGGAAAATTATTTGAGCCCGGTTCGGTATTAGATCCGCAGTACTACCTGATTATTTCCGCCAATACATTGGGTGGATGCTACGGATCGACCGGGCCCCTCTCGGTAAACCCAAAAACAGGAAAACCATTTTATCACACTTTCCCCATCCTGACCAATCGTGATATTGTACGTGCCTACGATTTGCTCCGCCAGTCACTGGGGTTCGAAAAGATACACACGTTGATTGGCGGTTCGCTAGGCGGCCAGCACGTATTGGAGTGGGCTATTCAGCAGAATGAAGTATTTGAAAACATTGTACCGATTGCCTGCAACGCGTTTCACTCGCCCTGGGGCATCGCGTTCAACGAAGCACAACGCATGGCCATTGCTGCTGATCCTACATGGAAAGAAAGCAACGAACGGGCAGGCATTGAAGGGCTAAAAGCTGCCCGTGCCATAGCCATGCTGTCGTACAGGAATTACGAAAGTTACAACGAAGCACAGGCAGAGAAACAATTTGAAACCACCGATAATTTTCGCGCGGCCACCTACCAGCAATACCAGGGAGATAAACTCGCGCAACGGTTCAATGCGTTTACCTATTGGATCTTAAGCAAAGCCATGGATAGCCACCATGTAGCACGCGGAAGAAAAAATCTGTCCCTTGCGTTGCAAAGTATTTGTGCTAAAACGCTGGTGGTAGGTGTGGAGGGCGATGTATTGTTTCCGGTTGCCGAGCAGAAATTACTGGCGGATAATATTTTAAAAAGTTCACTCCTGATCCTTCAATCCGGGCACGGTCATGACGGGTTTTTGATTGAATTTGAACAACTGAACCACGGACTAAAAAAATTCTTTAACCAAAAACAACAAAAAGTGTATTGTTAACCTTACCCCTTAACCTCGAGAAAAATGTGTCAGAAAACTACAAGCCTCATCCATTCGGTTCCTGTTGATGAATTAACAGGCTCCATCTCCGTTCCTATTTATCAAACAGCAACGTATGTTCAGCAAGCCCCGGGCGTTAACAAAGGCTATGATTACGGGCGGTCAAACAATCCTACCCGTCATGCGCTTGAAAACATTGTGGCTAAGCTTGAAGATGGTTATGCTGCCTACGCATTTGCTACCGGTCTTGCAGCTATTGATGCGGTGTTGAAAACCCTTAAAACCGGTGATGAGATTGTAGCGGTGGATGATATTTATGGCGGTGCCTACAGGTTGTTCACACACATTTACGAGAAGTTCGGTATCACCATCCACTATGTGGATACAACCGATGCCGAAAACGTACACAACTACATCAATGAAAAAACAAAACTGGTGTGGCTTGAGTCGCCCACTAATCCAACCCTGAAAATTTCCGACATAAAAAAAATCGCAGGCATTGCCCATGCTCAGGGTGCACTGGTAGTGGTGGACAACACCTTTGCATCACCGGTTGCACAACAACCGTTAAAGCTGGGTGCGGATATTGTTATCCATAGCGGCACAAAATACTTGGGCGGGCACTCCGACCTGGTGGCAGGGCTTGTGGTAGTGGGCACACCGGAACTTGCCGAACAAATAAAGTTTATCCAAAATGCTTCTGGTGGCATTTTAGGGCCGCAGGATTGTTGGCTAACCATTCGCGGCATTGAAACGATAACCCTGCGGGTTGAACGCCAATGCAAAACAGCGCTTCGCGTTGCCGAATTTTTGCAGTCGTGCGAAGAAGTCGACAAGGTTTACTATCCGGGGTTATCGGTCCATAAAAACCATGAAGTGGCCCGTCAGCAACAAAACGGTTTGTTTGGTGGAGTGATTTCTTTTTCGCTGAAAGACGATACCGAAGAAGCAGCCATTGCCTTGGTAACCGCTACGCAATATTTCAAGCTGGCCGAAAGCCTGGGTGGTGTAAAGAGCCTGATTTGCCATCCGGCACAGATGACGCACAAATCCATTCCACGCGAAAAAAGATTGCAGTCGGGTGTTGTTGATTCGCTCATTCGTTTGTCGTGTGGCATTGAAGAGGCAGAAGATTTAATAGCTGATATCAAACAAGCATTTGAAAAAATAAAAAAAAGAGAAACCGTAGAAGTCTTTAATTAATCAGTATGAAAAAGAGTTTAAAGTTAGGCCTTTTCGGGTTTGGCTGTGTGGGGCAAGGCCTGCACCATGTATTGCACGAAACCAAAGGCATAAAAGCAGAAATAAAAAAGATATGTGTAAAAGACAGGAACAAAAAACGACCACTGCCTGAAGAACTATTCACCTTTCAAGCTGATGACATTCTTAACGATGCTGAAATTGATGTAGTGGTTGAACTGATTGATGATGCCTCCGCAGCCTTCAGCATTGTAAAGAAAGCGCTGCAAAATGGCAAGCATGTTGTAACCGCCAACAAAAAAATGCTGGCTGAAAACCTGCAAGAAATTTTTCAACTGCAGCAACAGTATGATAAATCAGTATTGTATGAAGGTGCAGTATGCGGAAGCATACCCATACTGCGCAACCTCGAAGAGTATTACGACAATGATTTGATTTCGGGCATCGAAGGTATTTTCAACGGCTCAACCAACTACATCCTTACCAAAGTTTTTGAAGAACGGAAAAATTATACTGATGCCTTACGACAAGCCCAGGAACTTGGCTTTGCCGAAAGCGATCCAAGCCTGGATGTAAAGGGATTCGATCCTAAATTTAAACTGGCCATTGCCATTACCCATGCTTTTGGTGTGTTTGTAAAACCCGAAAACATCATTAACATCGGTATTGATAGCATCAGCGACCTGGACCTGAAATTTGCCCGTGAAAAAGGATATGGCATAAAACTGGTGGCACGCGCCATCAAATCGGGCAACGAGGTATTTGGGTTGGTGGCCCCGCAATTCGTTGATGCAAATCACCCGCTGAGTTCGGTACGCAACGAATTCAATGCTGTTACGGTGCAGGGGGCATTTTCAGAAAAGCAGCTTTTTATCGGTAAAGGTGCCGGCAGCTACCCAACCGGATCAGCAGTACTCTCAGACATTTCAGCGTTGACGTACGACTACCGGTATGAGTATAAAAAACTTTACCAGCAAACGAGCCTGGCGTTTTCCAACGAAACCTCTATTGAGGCATTTGTGCGGTTTCCACACGGCACGGCCATTTCCATTCAGGATTTTGACGAATTCCAGTCGGGCTATGCGGCCAGCGGCCAGCATTATATGCTCGGCACCGTAAAACTCACTAAACTGGCCCAATGGGCTGCCTTGGAAAAGGTAGGCATTATACTGTCGCCAGAAGCAAGGTTTATTGCAAAGGCTGAGAAAAGTGAAGTGTTAGAATACACGGCTGCGTAAAAAACGTTCCCGGCATTAAACAGGGCCATAACCATCGGGAAAAAACTGTGTTTTTATATACAGTTTCAACTTTGGGAGCAATATATTTGTGACCCATAAAACCTGATTTTCAATGGTCATTGCAACGTCAATTCTAGCCTTTACATTCATTATTCTTCTATTAGTTGCCCTGTTACTGTTTGCGCAGACAAAACTGGTGCAGTCGGGCCCGGTTAAACTCGTTATCAATGGCGATGAGGCTAACCCGGTAACAGTATCAGCTGGCTCATCCCTGCTAACCACCCTGGCCAACCAGAAAATATTTATCCCCTCTGCCTGTGGCGGTGGCGGAACCTGTGCCATGTGCAAGTGCGTGGTTGAAGATGGCGGTGGCGATGTGTTGCCAACCGAGCTAGGCCACCTTAGCCGTAAAGAAAAAGCCGACCATGTTCGCCTGAGCTGCCAGGTAAAAGTAAAGCAGGATATGCGCATTCGCATACCCGAAGAGATTTTCGGCATCAAGAAGTGGGAGTGTGAGGTGGTGTCCAATTATAATGTCTCTACCTTTATTAAAGAGTTTGTAGTGAAGTTGCCTCCTGGTGAAACACTGAACTTTGAAGCCGGTGGATATATTCAGATTGATGTTCCCCCTGTTCATGTTGACTTCAAAACCATGGACATTACCCCGCATCCTGAGCTTGGCCATAAGCCCGATGTATTTCAGAGCGATTGGGACAAGTTCAAGCTGTGGGATCTTAAAATGAAAAATGATGAGCCCATCTTCCGGGCATACTCCATGGCCAACCACCCGGCTGAAGGAAATATTGTGATGCTGAACATCCGTATCGCTACACCACCGTGGGATCGCGCCAACAATAAATGGATGGATGTTAATCCGGGTATTTGTTCATCGTATGTGTTTTCCCGCAAGCCTGGCGATAAAGTAACCATATCCGGTCCTTATGGTGAGTTCCATATCAACCCTACCCAGCGCGAGATGATTTACATTGGCGGTGGTGCCGGTATGGCCCCTCTTCGCGCCCAGATTTTCCACCTGTTCCACACCGAAAAAACAAACCGTAAGGTTTCCTATTGGTATGGTGGCCGTTCTAAAAAAGAACTTTTTTATGTAGAGCACTTCCGCAAGATTGAACAAGAGTTTCCGAACTTCCAATTTAACATTGGTTTGTCCGAACCATTGCCTGAGGATAATTGGAAAGTAAAGAAAAGCCTGGACGACAAAGATGGCGATGGTTACATTGGGTTCATTCACCAGTGTTTGTACGATAACTACCTGAAGCACCACGAATCGCCCGAAGATATTGAGTTCTATTTGTGTGGCCCGCCACTCATGAACGCAGCGGTATTAAAAATGCTTGATGAGATGGGTACACCAAAAGAGAATATCAGGTTTGATGACTTTGGCGGGTAACTATAAAAACATCCTAAATCCAAGGAGAGAACAAAGTTTCTCTCCTTTTTTATTTCTGGCTATCTTCACCAATATTTTTAATCGCTATGGATTTAACCATCTTCTTCTCCCCGCTTGACGAATCCATTTATTCAACTATTAACTCGGCCTCCTCATTTTACAAAAGCATCCGTGTCTTCAGCGATAAAATGCCCGACTACAAAGATGCACACATTGCCCTGCTGGGGGTAAATGAAAACCGTGGGGCGGGAAACAATGCCGGCACCGCAAAGGCAGCGGATGAAATCCGGAAAAAACTTTACGCCTTAAAAAAAGGAAACGGTAAATACCGCATTGTTGACCTGGGCAATTTAAACCCGGGGCACGATTTACAGGAAACCTACACGCGCATCAGTGAGGTGTGCCGCATCCTGTTGGAGAACAACGTACTCCCTGTTATCCTGGGTGGTTCGCACGATCTCGACTATGGTCAGTATTCAGCTTATGAAACCATGGAAAAACTCATCAGCTTATTAAATGTTGATGCGTTTCTTGACCTGGAAGACAGTCGCGATACCCCCCCGCATCGCCAGCATATTCATAAAATTTTGTTACACGAGCCAAACTATCTGTTCAGTTATACACACCTGGCTTACCAAAGCTACCTGATTGATGCCTCTTCGGTGGCTGTGCTGGAAAAACTCTACTTCGAAGCATTCCGCATCGGGCAAATGCGCACCAACCTGCAGGAAATGGAGCCCGTTATCCGCAATGCCGATATGCTTTCGTTCGACATCACCGCTATTAAATCGGCTGATGCCCCCGGCAATGCCAACGCCCAACCCTTCGGACTATCCGGAGAAGAGGCCTGCCAGATTTGCTGGTATGCCGGACAAAATGAAAAGTTAAGCTCGGTTGGCTTTTATGAATACAATCCCGACTTTGATGATGTACACAAAAAAACAGCCAGTGTAGTAGCCACCATGGTATGGTACTTTATTGAAGGCTACTACCACCGCAAGAAAGAGCAAAACTTCCGCAGTAACGACTTTTTAAAATATGTAGTGGCCATGCCGGTGGAAAATGAAACCATTACTTTTTATAAAAGTAAATTAAGCGAACGCTGGTGGATGGAAGTGCCCTACCCTGGCGGCATTGAACGCTACGCGCGCAACAGCATTGCCCCGTGCAGCTACAACGATTACCAAACGGCTACCAAAGGCGAAGTGCCTGAGCGGTACATTAGTATGGTGGCGAAACTCGGATAATTTCTTTTCAAATTTTCATCTATTTTTTTTGAATGAACTTTTTGCATAACGATATGTACCCCATAGCGACAATATGCCTGTCGCTAACAGGAAAAAAGGAAGGACTTTTTGGGTACGCTGCTCAACATGAAGATTATCAAGTACAAAAACATCATCTTTCTTAATTCTTACCGGCTGACCGTATTTATTGGAATAAATAATAACAGAATCACCCGGCTTTAGCTTCTCAGCATAGTCACTTATATACCCCTGAAACTCAAAACCAAATCGCTCTACTTTATAATAGCCGTTCGTGGTATACCGGATTGTGTCATCATTCTCGATAACTTCAAAAAAAGTTTGAAGCTCTCCATTTTCATTTACATCCTGAACTTCCATGCTATTCACAAGGGGCTCCCATGTTTTCTGATCAACACTAAAATTAGTAAGCTCAACCCTATTCGTCCGTTCTTCACCCAGGGTTCCCATTTTAGTAAAAGCGCTCAAAATACCCTTGGTTTCTGTCATGTTGGTTTCTGTAACATAAGCTTCTTGAAGATCAGTATAGGTTATGTAGGCTAGTATGAAGCAGCCAACAGTAAAAAGAAAAATGACAATCAAATTCACAATGTTCTTCATGATAGTAAAGTTAGGACTGGTGTTTAACTATTATGGAATTCAATCCAGGAATGGATCAGGCCTGATCTCTTCTGCTAATAGCCCAAAATCCGACTAACGCAATTAACACGATGCTAAGTACTGCCAACACCCCGATGTGAGTAGTCTCAAACCAACCTGCAGCGATCAGTGTCTTTTCTACCTGGTTCAAGCCTATGAGCATTACACTTCCGAAAATAAATAACAGAACTATATTTGCCATCCAGCCTTGCCGGTAATTTTCAGCGATGAGCACTTTGGAGTTGATCAGGAATACCAACAGCGCCACCAGTAATGGTAGAATCAATCCGTTCAATGCCTGTACGGTGAGTATCACCGGTATCGGTTTTACACCACTAATTCCGAATGAAAAACCAACCAGCAATACTATTCCCCACACCCAACGCAACCTGCGCTGATCTTCCCAACCAAAAATGGTTGACGCGATAATAGCGGATGCATACGGTGCGGTGATGGAGGAAGACAATCCGGCAGCAAACAATCCAACACCCAAGGCAAGTGAACCTATCGGGCCAAGTTTTTCACGAAGTGATTCCGCCAGTTCTGGAAAAGATGAAAACGCCTGTACGGACGCACCGGCAATAAGAATGGCTGCAGTTATCATTCCACCCATCAGTACCGAAACCGTTAACCCAATGCGCATCAGCGGAATGGTTTTCCCTTTACTGATGCCCGATCCTAAAAAAATATTGTATGGAACAATAGTGGTGCCCACCAACCCCAGTATGAGCAACGCACTACCGGAAGGAAACGTTGGCGCAACCGCGTACTTGAGCACATCAACAACTGAAAAAGGTTGTTGCAAGGCGAGCACGAAAAATGCAAAGCCCATCAATCCCACCAGTATTGTCATCAACCACGAAATTACCTGACGCTTGTTGGTCCACAGTACAACGAAGGCACACACTACAATTAATATCGTAAGCGCTTTTGTATTTACTGCACTAAGCAGGTTTAGTCCGGAAACTGCGCCCAGAATATTCCCTGCCTCATAGGCCGCACAGCCTAACATAACCGTTACACCAACCAGCACCATCAACGCTTTGCCCCATGTGTTACCAAAACATTTTTGAGAGGCCTGGCCGAGATTCAATCCACTGCTGATCACAACCCGTGCTGATGTTTCCTGTAATACCAAACAACCCAACGTACCCAGCGCTACTGCCCACAACAACTGCAACTGATGGGTCGCACCCGCAGTAATGGCTGTGGTAATGGTGCCCGGTCCGATAAACGCAGCCGAAATAACCGAGTATAGGATAACGCTGGAGAGTTTTGATGGTGGACGCACGTGTAAAAATGAACATAAAACCGCAACATGTCCACTCCCGCAATCTTTCTAATAAAGGTAGATATGCGAAAATCTTCTGAATGTACTTCCGTCTATATAACCTCCCTCCCAACAAGTCCACTTGATAAAGTATCTTTGATGACAAAACTGGAACGAACGCTACCATGATACCAAAAAAAGTACAGATTACCCGCATTATCCCTCCCATCGCCAAAACGATGCTGACCAATGCCGGGCTTGAAGTAGTAGAATGGCAAGGCGATGGCCCAATGACACAACAAGAATTGATTGTGCGCGCACAACAAGTAAATGCATTGTTGTCCTTAGGTGCCGATAAACTAGACAAGCACTTCTTCAGCCAATGCCCCCACCTGGATATTGTCGCGCAGTTTGCCGTAGGTTATGATAACATTGATGTTAAGGCCGCTACCGAAGCTGGCATACCGGTAAGCAATACACCCGATGTGCTAAGCGAAGCTACGGCTGATGTAGCGTTTGGATTGATGCTGGCCGTGTCGCGCAAAATGTTTTACAACCACAAAACCATTATTCGGGGTGAGTGGAAGCAATTCGAACCTTTAAAAAACCTGGGCTTTCAATTAAGCGGAAAAACACTGGGCATTTTCGGCATGGGCCGCATTGGTATGGTATTGGCCAAACGCTGCAAAGGTGCTTTTGATATGGACATCATCTATCACAATCGTTCAAGAAACCCGGAAGCTGAACGATTGTACAGTGCAAAGTACGTAAGCTTTAAAGAACTGATCCGCGAAAGCGATGTGCTTTCTGTACACAGTATTTTGAGTGATGAAACGCGTGGGCTGTTCAATATAGAAGTATTCAGGCAAATGAAACCTTCTTCGGTCTTTATCAATACTTCGCGGGGTGGCGTTCACAACGAAGCAGACCTGATTGAGGCGCTTAACCAAGGGCTGATATGGGGTGCGGGATTGGATGTAACAAATCCCGAACCGATGAAGCCGGATAATACTTTACTTGAAATGCCAAATGTTGCTGTGTTGCCACACATTGGCTCGGCTACTGTTGAGGCCCGCAACGGTATGGCACGAATTGCAGCTGAGAATATTATTTCATTTTACCAATCGGGTGAAGTGCCCACATGCATTAATAAGCAGGTTTTGGAGCATAGGAAGTTATAGAACATTCCCAAGTTGTTCTTTGATTTTCTCCAGTTCTTCCTTCATGGCTACAACGTGCTTTTGCATTGTGGCATCGTTGGCCTTGGAACCAATCGTGTTGATCTCCCTCCCGATTTCCTGCGCAATAAAACCGAGTTTCTTTCCGTTCGATTGTGATTCATGCAAGGCTTGTAAAAAGTAGTCAAGATGGGCCTGAAGACGAACCCGTTCTTCATGGATGTCAAACTTCTCAATATAATAAATGATCTCCTGTTCTAACCGGTTTACATCATAACCCTGTTCACCAAAAAACGAAACCACGTTGCCCTTCAATTTTTGTCTTACCTTTTCTATCCTTCCGGCATCCAATGCAATTACTTGTTGTAATGCTTTTGCTATCGAATCACAATAAGCTTTCATTTTCTGCTCCAATACTTTTCCCTCATCTTTACGAAAACCATCGCACTGGTTCAACGCATCGGTTATTGCCTTCTTTATTGCCACCCATTCACTTTCATTTTCACCTTCATTTAACTTATTCTGGATAACGTCAGGTGCATTTAATGCCAATTCAAATAACCCTTCGTATGGCGCCACAACTTTATCGGCCAGTTTTTTCAAGCCCGTATAGTACGCAGTAAAAAGAGCCTCGTTGTAGGTTTGTTTTACTTCAACCGTATTGGCACGCTCTACTTCAACGGCAAGCGTAACTTTGCCCCGTTCAAGTTTTTCGCTTACCAGGTTTCGTAATTCCAATTCTTTATCGGATAAAGTTTTGGGCAACCGCAGGCTCAGGTCAAGAAACTTCGAGTTCAGGCTTTTTACTTCAGCGCTGATCTTCAACTGGCCGACATCAACGGTTACCTGGCCAAAGCCTGTCATGGATTTTATCATAAAGAAATAGGATTATGCAGGAGGCAAAGGTAAGTGAATCTGCAAACCAAGCGAACGGGAACTTTAAAAAGTATCAGAAATCAAACCCAAGGGTAAAAATGAATTGAGGCTTACCGGCCTGGTAATTCTCCACCGGCCAGGCCAGGTCGAATTTCATGTAGTACCCGAACATGACCGTGCGCATGCCGGCACCATAACTATACAACCAAGGGTTTAAAAAGTTTTTAATGTCGATTTCAAAAGGCCCGTTCTTGATGCGGTCAATCCGTACGCTGGTGCCTGAATTAAACGGTGGCGGTCCTGACCAACTCGTACCGATATCATAAAAGGCGATAAACTGCATGTTGCGGAAAAAGTTCGATGAAATAGGTGAACTGCTTAAAGCACGTGCCAGGGGAACACGGAATTCAGCATTCATCAGCACTACGTTGTTACCAAACAGGGTTGCATAACGGAACCCACGCAGGTTGGTAGCAAACTCCGCAAATAAAATATCCTGGTTTTCCGATCGTGTACCCACCACATTTTCATTTCCTTCGCTATCCCGGCCGCGGTTGGATATCCGATTGAATGCCCAGTTGTCCATACCGCCCAATAAATATTGTTTGGGCGAGCGACCAAAGAACGAGCCCCCAAAACCACGCACGGCTAACACAATGCCCCTGTAAATTTTTTGGTAATGGCGAATGTCAAGTGAAACCTGGCTGAAACTGTTTTCGGATTGATCAATGCCCTGGTAATGATTGAAAATTAGTTTGCCCCGTGTGCCTTCAATAATGTTAAGGCCACTGGTAACTGAGTTGTCGTACACCAATTCGGAACGTACACCTGCATAATAATGGTTAACAGGGATGGCCGAAGGCGGATTGATCGGGAAAGATGAAAGCCCCTGGTTAACCGATCGGGTTAATGCCCCGAACGGTTTTACCGCCAGCCGCAACCGATCGGTAATGGGTATGGCCGCGCCAACTTCTATTTTTTGCAGCGAGTAATGATAAATATTGGCATCGCGGTAAGGTTCCCAGCGAATGGCCTTTCGATCAAACCGGGCACTGAAATCGATAAAGGATGGCAGGTATTGAAACTCGGCAAAAAAGTCGGCATTGCGTAAATCAATGGAAGACATAAGCCCGCCATAAAAACGATAGTTCTCCAGCATGTCGTTCATTTGGGTTTCCAATGAAAAACCCAAACCGCGCAGCGGATCGATGACAAAAGATGTAACAATATTGTCAGCACTGAATTTCGATTCGTATGGGAAGGGCCCCATGATGCGACTCTTTTCGCGGGCACGCATGTAGCGGTTTAAAAATGTTTCGCTTGGCTGGGCCTGGCGAACCACTTCATCTTCAAATACATAATTATCGGTATTGATTACAGTGGGCTTTTTGGTAGGCACCGAGTCATTCCGAACAGTTATGCGGGCTGTATCGGATTTTAATTGAGGGATGGATGTAGGTATTGAATCATTCTTTACTGATGTAGAGTCGGTTTTTCCCTGGGCTTCTTTTAAACGTGCATTAATTAAATCTTTAATGCTCATTTTCCTTTCTTCCTCTTGCTTTCTCCGCTCCTGCAGCACTTTAACCTGTTGCAATTCGCGCCTGCGCGTGGCGGGTGTAAAAACACTTCTGTTAAGGTTGTAGTCTTTGCTCAGGTAAATGTCATCCTTCATACCATTGCGAAGCGTTAAGGCAATGGTACTTTGGTCAAAATTAAAATCGTACTCACGGATGCTGGAGGAGAAATTTGAAACCTGTGTATAGATACCGGTAGAACGGTCGTATTTAAAGAGGTTTATTATGCCGCGTTGGTCACTGAGGTAAAAGAATACATTGTCGTTGAGTGCCTTCGGTGCGTAGTCCTTGCTTAATGTATTGGTAATGCGCGAAACAACAAGGTTGGTGGTGTCCAGGTCAAATACAAACAAATTATAGTTGTTGGTAAGGTCGCCCAACGATTTCTTTTCACCTGTTGACAGGGTATCGGACACTCGGTTTGAACTGAACACAACACGGTTGGTACCGGGGATAAATGAAGGGTCAAGGTCATCGTACGCATCGTTGGTTAACCTGCGTACCCGGTCTCTTCGCGTACTCAATAAAAACAAATCACTTTGTCCCTCAAAATCGCCACTTAGTACAACCAACCTTCCGTTGGATGAAAACGTAAAACTGCGCACATTACTAAACCGATCTAACTCGCGTGGCAATTTGGTTTTTGTGGTCAGGTCGTAAAGCCAAAAAGTATACTCACCCCGCTTTACGCCAACAACCCCTAAGGTGTTCGCATCCGACCAACTGATGATGGGAAGGCGATAATCGACCCGCTGCCCAATAACCCGTGTACCGCCCGACAAAACAACCGTTTCTTTTCTACTCGCCAGTTCCTGCACTTTAACTACATACCGTCCGCGATCATTTTCGGCATAGGCAAGGTAGCGGCCATCGGGGCTTATTTTAATGGTTGTAAATTCGGTAGTTACGTTATGGTTACGTGAAAACTTAAGGGAATCGGCCGGGCGGACATAAGATTTGTTAACGGTCTCGCTCATTTGGTTGTAGTACTGGTACCATTCGTTAACCAATTGGTTGTAGCTCACGCCCAAGGTAATCAAAATGCTTTTTTCCTCATTGCGGGTAACACGCGTATAATTCAGTATGTTCGAAATACTGCTTTTGCCGTATCGTTCAACAATAAAATTCCATACCGATTGACCGATATAAGCGGCTTCCGGGCCATTAAACCGGCTTATCTTTTTTACATTTCGTGTTTTTATTACCTGGCGGATGTAGTCATCCATTTCGGCTGTCCATCCGTGCGCCACATACAACGCTGCCCCGTTTACGAACCACTCAGGTAAATTCATAAGCAAAGCGCTCTGAAAAATATCTTTCAGGTTTCCGCCATACATCATTTCATTCAACAGCAGTTCACTGATCTTAAACAGCAATTCGCTCTTTAATTCCTGTGCCGTGCCCATGTGTGCAACCTCTACGTACGGTTTTACAAAGTCTGTTTCACCACCAATGTTATAATACGTTTTATTAAGCCCTACATTGCTCTGGCGTAAATCGCTGAGGGAGTTGTACAGAAAAATTTTTGTTTTGAAGTAAGGCGGGTAGCCAATCAGGTCAGTCATCCGATCAAACTCCAGTTCAAGAAACTGTAGTGCTTCGTTGGCAATGGCACGCCTGTTGTCGTAGTAGTACACATCGAAATTTTCACCGCTCAGGTACTGCCAGTCAAATGTCCGAAACTGTTGCCTGTTTTTACCAAAAACCTCACGGGCTTGTTGTGCCTCTACACCGGCAGCGGCAATAAAAACAAACAGGACCAGCAGGGATACAACTCTCACAGATCTCACAGAAAACATCATTGCTTAAGCAGATTTCGAATATAATGATTTATAACGACTAACCGACACCGATTGGTTTATGGGCTGGCCATTTTCCATCCAGCAGGTCAATTCGTCCGAAAAATAAGGTGCCAGGCTCACTCCTTTAGTTCCCAGACCATTAAAAATTACAATTTGGCTATACACGGGGTGCGGCCCCAGGATAGGCCTGCGGTCGGGCGTGGTTGGCCGAAAACCCCAATGCTGGTTGGTGATGGTATATGGAAACACGATCAGGTCGCGGAGTTTCACCATCAATTCAATCCTCCCTGCTTCGGTGGTACCGGGTGTTACGTCATGGATATTGTAGGTAGCGCCTGCTTTCCAAAGAGTAGGCACTACATAAACACCCCGGTTGTAAATCATATCCACCTGCTCATCGGTAGCCAGGGTCAACGTTTCTCCCTTTAATGGCTTAATGGGTAGCCAGGAGAAATAAGGAGTGTTTGAAGTACTATCGCCCGTACAGAAGATAACCCGGCTCGCCTGCCAATCCTTATAGACAACAGCATCGTGCTCCAACTTCAAATCAATAGCAGCAAAGTCTTCATCCAGAAGCGAATCGGTATGGCGTAAATAATCCCTTAAAGCATTTGTAAATGCTGATGTATCCACATAGCCGCATTGCTTTAGCAAAAGTCCACCATATGGGTTCTTAACCTGGTGCCCCAGTTGCGAAGTGACATAAAGCTGTTGAAAATATGAACTGTATGTTGAATCGGCACTTCGGCCCATCCATTCATTTTGTTCTTCAACCGAAATAAAAGGCCGATACAAAGGCATCGGGAAAAAGAATTTTGAAGCCAGAAAATTCTCTGCCTTCGGGTAAAATGTGTGGAGATACGGGAACAGTTCATCGGCCAACCAGGTCTTCACCATTTGTCGTCCGGTTATGGGGTTAAACAAGCCGGCTGCCACGCGTGTGGCTGAATGCTCCTTTACGCGGTCAATCACCAGCACACGCTTCTTTCGAAAAAGCAATTGCAACGCAAGGCACGACCCGGCCAGGCCTTGCCCTACAATAATATAATCTGCCTTTTTCAAAGCCATGGGTACAAATTGTATTAACTCAATAAAATCCGGGTTAATTTTACCGGCAACTTTTTTGAATATGCTGCAAATTAAAAGTTTTGAATTCAATCCATTCCAGGAGAACACTTATGTACTCTATGATCAAACAAAAGAATGCGTGATAGTCGATCCGGGATGTTTTGAAAAGCAGGAAGAGGAAGCATTGGTCAACTTCATTCGGGCAAACCAATTAACCGTTACCAGGCTTATTAACACACACTGCCATATTGATCATGTGCTGGGCAATGCTTTTGTAAAGCAACATTTCAACGTTAAGTTATACATCCACCCTGCCGAGGAGGCGATGTTACGGGCTGTTAAAACATATGCCCCCAATTATGGATTCTATCAATACCAGGACTCAACACCGGATGGTTTTATTGACGAAAAAAATAATCTTGCTTTTGGGCAACAATCGCTTCAGGTGCTTTTTGTTCCAGGGCATAGCCCGGGCCATATAGCGTTGTATGACAAATACTCAAAATCATTGATCGGGGGCGATGTGCTTTTTCAAAACAGCATTGGCCGAACAGATTTACCCGGGGGCGACTACGAAACCCTGATTGCCAGCATTCATAATAATTTTTTTACCCTGCCCGATGATGTTACCGTATATTGCGGCCATGGACCGAGCACTACCATTGGCTTCGAGAAAAGAACCAATCCGTTTTGTGCATTAACACTATAACCATGATCCGACACCTTCCCAATTTTCTAACCTGTTGTAACCTGTTTTGTGGAAGCGTAGGGATTGTTTTTGCCCTGGAAAACCGGCCAATACCGGCAGCTTATTTTGTTTGGGCCGCATGCATATTCGATTTTTTTGATGGGTTCACCGCCCGAAGCCTGAAAGTGAGTTCACCGATCGGCAAAGAACTTGATTCGCTGGCCGATGTTGTAAGTTTTGGATTACTGCCGGCCATCGTTATCTATAAGCTATGGGGTGCAGATGCAGGTGGGTACCTGCCACTCTTATCCTTTTCCATAGTAATCTTTTCCGCTTTACGCCTGGCCATTTTTAACATTGACGATAAACAAAAAGATTCGTTTCGTGGCTTACCAACACCTGCCAACGCTCTTCTGTTAACTGCCCTTCCACTACAAGCACCCCTTGTATTAGAGTGGCTTAGAAACCCGTGGATACTTTCAACAATCGTTGTGCTTTCATCGTGGTTGCTGGTTTCACCGATTGAATTATTTGCCCTCAAATTCAAAAATTTCACCTGGCAGGAGAACAAAACCAGGTTTACCTTCCTTATGCTATCGGTATTAGTACTGGCCTTCTGGCAGGCGACAGCATTGCCAGTGATTATAATTTTATATATCGCTTTGTCGTTAGGCGTACAGTTGTTATCAAAATAAGAAGATAAATTTTCCGGATTCGTGCAGAAAACCCCTACCATAGCCTGGTGTAATAGTTTTGTCTTCTCCATTTTATTGATGGGTGTTGCCCTTTGGCACGACAGTTCAGCACAAAACTCTGTATTGGCTACCGGTACCTGGTACAAACTGGCCGTTGATAAAGATGGTGTCTACAAGATCGATCAGGCGCTGTTCAGAAGAATGGGCTTTAATACAAATCAAACTGATCCGCGCAATATTAAAATTTATTCGCAGGGCGCAGGCATGTTGCCACAACGAAACAGCGACCCACGACCAGTTGATTTAGCAGAGTGTGCAATTTTTGTACATGGAGAAGCCGATGGGGTGTTCCATACGCAAGATTACATTTTGTTTTACGCACAAGGAGCCGATAAAGTATCGTTTGACGCAACACGACAAATATTCCGGTATGAAAAAAACCGATATGAAACTGAAAATTTCTATTTCATAACCGTTGGCAACACACCCGGCAAAAGAATTTCAACAGCGGATAACCTTGCCGGAGAACTTCCGGTTATCAACACATTTGATACGTATCAATACTATGAAGTCGACCGGTTCAATATCCTGAAATCAGGCCGGGAATGGTTTGGTGAACGTTTTGAATTAACAACCGATCAAACCATTCGCTTTAACCTTAGCCACGTTGCCGAAAATTCTTCTATTAAAATTGTTTCGCGGGTAATGGCGCAATCCCTTTCAGGTACTTCTTTTACGGTTTCACTAAATGGTGTACAAATAGGACAACAAATCCTTGCTCAAATTCCAAATGCCCAATATGGAGTGAAAGGACAGGTAGCCGCTGACACTTTTTTTACCACAAGCATTCTGGCAGGGGCGGTAGGCCGCACCACGCAGGAACTTCGATACCAGTATAACAGGCCTGCTGCAGGTAGTGCCGTTGGTTACCTTGACTATTGTTTGATCCAGGCCCGCCAGCACCTCAGGTTGTATGGTACGCAAACCCAATTCCGCTCGGCTGCCAGTGTGCTACAGCCTGTTTCAAAATTCGAAATCGGTCAAACTACTGCACAAGTAGTTGTGTGGGACATCACCAATCCCATGGAAGCAAAACTACAGGCATCAGGTTTTAACAATTCAACCACCACCTTCTCTACTGCAACAACTGCATTAAAAGAATTTATTGTTTTTCAACCCAACGCCCCGGCCCCAAAACTAATTGGTAACATACCCAACCAAAATTTGCGCGGTGTACCGGCAGTTGATTTGGTGATCATCGTACATCCTGATTTTAGAACAGAAGCCATGCGGTTGAAAGCGCACCGTGAAAACCACAGTAACCTGGATGTGACCATCGCTACAACAGCAGAAGTTTATAATGAATTCTCAGGCGGTAAGCAGGACGTAACAGCCATCCGCGATTTTGTAAAGCATGTGTATGACAAAAATCCCGGTAAACTAAAGTGGTTATTGTTGTTTGGTAAAGGCTCGTATGATTACAAAGACATTCTCGTAGATAATAAAAATTTTGTTCCTACTTATCAATCGGTTAATTCCTTACATCCATTGCTAACGTACTCATCCGATGATTTCTTTGGCTTTCTTGAAAACCATGAAGGCGAATGGCGTGAAAACCCGGCCGACCAACATACCATGGACATTGGTGTAGGGAGAATCCCTGTTAAAACCCTGAATGAGGCAAGAAATGTTGTTGATAAAATAATCCGCTACGATACCGATTCGAAACTTTTTAACCGGTGGAGAAAAAATATAGTTTTTGTTGCCGATGATGGCGACCTGATTGCCCCCAACCTCCATCAAAGCCAGGCCGACCAGATGGCGCGTACTATTGACCTTAATCATGCATACTTTGATGTAAAGAAAATTTACCTGGATGCCTTCCCGCAAATACCCGGGGCCGGTGGGCAAATTTCACCTGAAGCAAAAAGGGAAATAGACAAAACTTTTGCCGATGGTGCTTTGATTATTAACTATACCGGTCATGGCAGCGAACGCCAATGGGCGCAGGAAAGGATTTTTGATGAAGTGCAAATCCAAAACTTAAAAAATGATCGACTGCCGTTGTTGGTTACCGCAACATGCGAATTTGGCCGGCAAGACGATCCGGTTTTTCCTTCGGGTGGCGAACTTTGCCTGCTGCAACCCGGTGGTGGGGCCATTGGCCTTGTAACAACCGCGCGGCCTGTAAATGCCGGTACTAATTTTGAATTAAACCGGGCTTTCTACGATGCCTTCTTCCTAAAAGAAAACGGAAAGAATCTTTCATTAGGTGAAATTTTCAGGCACACAAAAAACAACAGCATATTCGGGGTCTCCAACAGAAACTTTTCACTAATTGGGGATCCATCATTATACCTTGCCATTCCTGAACACGCCATAAAGGTAAACACCATCGAAACGCTTGATAACAGCAACCTTCTTAAAGCACTTTCCAGCGTAATTGTAAAGGGAGAGATTGTGGATAGCGATGACGAGCGTATTGAAAGTTTTAACGGAACACTTTACGCTACATTATTTGATAAAGAAACAGCATTTGTTACACTTGGAAATGAAAACCCTCCCTTCCATTACAAGCAATGGTTCAATGCGCTTTTTCGCGGAAAGGCAAGCGTAATAAACGGAGCCTTTGAATTCGAGTTCCTCTTACCAAAAAATATTTCTTACGCTGTAGATGAAGGAAAGCTCAGTGTTTATGCTTTTGATAACAACATCCATTCAGATGCATCGGGCTATTCAAAAGATTTTAGTGTAGGCTCAAGCGAACCAAACCCGGGTCTCGACACAACACCACCGGCAATATCGCTTTACATAAACGACAAATCGTTTATAAACGGTGGACTTACCGGTTCATCAGCCCTGCTACTGGCTACCTTATCAGATAATAGTGGGATAAACATTTCTGGCTATGGCATTGGAAACAGCATTGTTGCCGTGTTGGATGAAAATGAAACCTTCGTACTAAATGACTACTATGAAGCTGACCTCGACAACTTTACTAACGGAGAGATACGCTTCCCAATGTTTGGCTTAAAACCCGGTAAACATTCGGTGTTACTAAAGGCGTGGGATACCCATAACAACCCTGGCCAGGCAAGAATCGATTTTTTAGTTACGGATGGAAATGAGTTGATCGTTGAAACATTCCTCAACTATCCAAACCCCGTTTACACTTCAACAAAATTTGCGTTTACCCATAACCAGGCAGGCAACGATCTGGAAGCAAGCCTCTTTCTTTACGATTATACTGGCCAGGCCATTCAGCAGCTAAACTTTGCCATTCCACAAAGCAACTACGAGGTAATATTGCCTGAGCTTGTCCTTAGCGATGATTTCAACAAAAAACTTAATCCGGGCTTATACTTAGCCCGGTTAATTGTGCGTTCTTTAGCCGATGGCTCTAAAAATGAGCGGGTTACAAAACTTATTATATCGAATTGATTATCTTTAAGCCCTTGAAAAAGAAGCAGATGAAGCTAACAGGCCTTGCCGTACTTGCAGCCATATTACTTGGTAATTTATCCTTTGGTCAATCCATCACAGGTCGCGATTCAACCAATAAAGTCATAACTACAGCCGTTCCATTCCTTACCATAAGCCCCGATGCGCGCAGCGCAGCCCTTGGCGATGCGGGTGCAGCTTCGGCCCCCGATGCGAACGCAGCGTTTTGGAACCCCGCAAAGCTTGTATTTGTGGACCAAACTTATGGCGGTTCGATTTCATACACCCCATGGCTTGGTAAGATTATTAATGACATGTGGATATCCTACCTCACCGGTTATTATAAGATAACACGCGAACAAGCTGTTGCCCTCTCGATGAAATACTTTGATTTGGGAGACATCAGTTTTCGCGGTACAGGCAACGAACCCCTGGGCGATTTCAGGCCAAGGGAATTCTCACTCGACCTAACATATTCGAGAATGTTAACCGAAAACCTGAGTGTTGGTTTAACAGGAAGGTATATCCATTCAAACCTAACCGGTGCGTTTACTGCACAAGGAGGTGCGGTTGATGCCCGGCCGGGAAGAAGTGCAGCGGCCGATATTGGTGTTTACTACAACAAACCCATGAAAGGCACAAAAAACAATACGCTTGCATTGGCCGCAGTTATTTCAAACATAGGGGCAAAACTTTCCTATACCGATAATGATAACACCGACTTTCTGCCAACAAATTTAAGACTTGGTGCCGCCTACACTACAGAGGTTGACATGTTCAACAGTTTCTCGTTCATTTTGGATTTTAACAAACTCATGGTACCCACAATCGATAACGGACAAACGGTTTTAGGAGGCATGTTTAGCTCCTTTACGGATGCTCCCGGTGGTTTTGCTGAAGAAATGAAAGAGTTCATCGTTAACACAGGTGTTGAATATTGGTACAATAAAACCTTTGCAGGTCGTGCAGGCTATTTTTTAGAAGCACGGGAAAAAGGCAACCGAAAATACATGACCTTAGGCGTAGGCTTCCGAAAAGATCGTTTTGGTATAGACGTAGCTTACATCGTGCCCACAAACAAAAGAGAGCACCCGTTGGCTGAAACTCTTCGCTTCTCGCTGCTGCTCCAGGTTGAGGGCAGTGACCGCGACAAGAAATCCGTGACTGACTAACCATGCTCGATAGGAAATCTCCGCCTGCATTCATTCAGGATACAAACTTCAAATTATTAAAACCAGAAAACCAAAACCTTAACGGAGATAACAAGGTACTGTTTATAAATGGTGGCGACCAGGAAGTTGTTAAGGTAGAACTTGTCTTTAATGCCGGCCGTTGGTTCGAAAGCAAATCCGGCATATCTCATTTTACTTCCATCCTTCTTCCTAAAGGAACACCTTCCTTAAACAGCTATCAAATCTCCAGCATCTTTGATTTTTATGGTATTCATTTGGAGATTAACCCTGGCTTGGATTTTACTTCCATTAATCTTTATGGCCTTTCCAAAAACATTACTGCCGTTCTTGATTTGTTGATTGACATGTTAACCGTGTCATCATTCCCCGAAACCGAATTGCATCAAGCCAAAGAACAATATGTGCAAGGGCTTAAAATCAATCTGGAAAAAACAAGCTATTTGGCAGCCCGTCATTTTAGGAGAATTCTGTTCGGAAATACACATCCCTACGGAAAAGATTTTGAATTAACAGACGTTCAGAACCTCAACCAAGATGAGCTTAGTGGATTCAGGGATAACTTCTTCAAAAATTTTTCAGCATTTGTTTCCGGAAAAACCCCTGATGCTACCAAACAGCAAATTGCTAATAAACTCAATCAGTTAATACCAATAAAAATTCATAGAAAGCAACATTTAAAATCCCCTGCAGCAGAGCGAAACCAGCATATAGATAAAGAAGGAAGCATCCAAACATCCTTACGCATGGGCAAACAAGTAATTGGTCGAACGCATCCAGATTATCCTGGGCTCCTACTGCTAAACCATGCTTTTGGCGGTTTCTTTGGATCACGATTGATGAAGAACATCCGTGAAGAGAAGGGGTTAACTTATGGGATCCACTCCACCATTCACCCACTAAAACACGAGAGTTATTTCGTAATCAGTGCCGATGTAAACCGCGAAAACCGTTCGCTAACCATCAATGAAATCAAAAAAGAATTAGAAAAAATTTGTACACAGCCCCTGCAACAAAATGAAATAGACATCGCCCGAAATCACTTCATTGGGAGCCTCCAATCCGATATGAGTACACCCTTTGCACATGCGGACAAAATTAAAGCCATCGAACTCTTCAATCTGGATGCAGAATACTACCAGCGACTTATTAACGAAATAATAAAGATCAATACAAAGAGCCTTCAGGGTTTGGCAGAAAAGTACTTTGCTGAATCCGATTTCTACACAATTTCAGTCGGCTAGGCTCACCTATCTTTATCCAATAGATAATCTATCTGAGCATAAAAAAAGCCCCGTAGGGTTACGGGGCTTAGGGATAAAAAATAGGCAACGACTTACTCTCCCGGGTTTTACCCCAGTACCATCAGCGCATGTGGGCTTAACTGCTCTGTTCGGAATGGGAAGAGGTGATCCCCACCGCTATAGTCACCTTAAGATCTTTGGTGATTGAGCTATTTTACTTAGCTCGTCCTGACAGCCAACGGCTCGTCAGGATCACCAAGATTAGTGAGCCCTTCCGGCTCAATATCAGTTGGCACACTGGTAAGACAAGTAGACAGATTGTTTTGTCGTTGTAAAGGTTTCGGGCACATAGGGGCGTGCCGAAAAGAAGTTATCGGGTTATTAGTACTGCTCAGCTTTGACATTCCTGCCTGTACACCTGCAGCCTATCAACGTCATCATCTCTGACGTCCCTTAATGGAAGTCTCATCTCGAGGTGGGTTTCGCGCTTAGATGCTTTCAGCGCTTATCCCGTCCCAACATAGCTACCCAGCGGTGCAGCTGACGCCACAACTGGTACACCAGCGGTTAGTCCAACCCGGTCCTCTCGTACTAAGGTCAGATCCTCTCAAACTTCCTACGCCCATCACAGATAGGGACCGAACTGTCTCACGACGTTCTGAACCCAGCTCGCGTGCCACTTTAATAGGCGAACAGCCTAACCCTTGGGACCTTCTCCAGCCCCAGGATGTGACGAGCCGACATCGAGGTGCCAAACCTCCCCGTCGATATGAGCTCTTGGGGGAGATCAGCCTGTTATCCCCAGAGTACCTTTTATCCTTTGAGCGATGGCCCTTCCATACAGAACCACCGGATCACTATATCCATGTTTCCATCCAGCTCGACCCGTCGGTCTCACTGTCAAGCATGCTTATGCTATTGCACTCCACGTACGGTTACCAAGCGTACTGAGCATACCTTTGAAAGCCTCCGATACACTTTCGGAGGCGACCACCCCAGTCAAACTACCCACCACACACTGTCTCCTGCTTTAAGCGGGATTAGACATCAAGAAAACGAAGGGCGGTATTTCACCGTTGGCTCCCCCGAACCTAGCGGCCCGGGATCAATGCCTCCCGCCTATCCTACACATCATTTACACAATGTCAATGTGAAGCTATAGTAAAGGTTCATGGGGTCTTTCCGTCCCGTGACGGGTACACGGCATCTTCACCGTGACTACAATTTCACCGAGCTCATGGCTGAGACAGTGCCCAGATCGTTACACCATTCGTGCAGGTCGGAACTTACCCGACAAGGAATTTCGCTACCTTAGGACCGTTATAGTTACGGCCGCCGTTTACTGGGGCTTCAGTTCAACGCTTCGCAGTTACCCACTAACGTCCCCCCTTAACCTTCCAGCACCGGGCAGGTGTCAGGCCTTATACTTCATCTTTCGATTTCGCAAAGCCATGTGTTTTTGTTAAACAGTCGCCTGGGCCATTTCTCTGCGACCTCCCCGATTGCTCGGGGGAGGCATCCCTTCTTCCGAAGTTACAGGATTAATTTGCCTAGTTCCTTAGCCATGATTCACTCGAGCACCTCAGGATTCTCTCCTTGACTACCTGTGTCGGTTTGCGGTACGGGTACCATTATAATTAACGCTAGCGGGTTTTCTTGGAAGTCTGCTTACGCTCTCTATCCCTTTGGCCGAAGCCTCCAGGTACTATTGGGTTTCAGCATCTTTTACGGATTTGCCTGTAAAAGATCTACCTACGCCTTTCAACGAACTGTTTCGTCAGTTCGCGGAGCTGTCACTCCTCCTTCTCCACTTCGCTTATAACGGTAGTACCGGAATATTAACCGGTTGTCCATCGACTACGCCTCTCGGCTTCGCCTTAGGTCCCGACTTACCCGCGGTTGATTAACATTGCCGCGGAATCCTTAGTCTATCGGTGGGCGGGTTTCTCACCCGCCTTATCGTTACTTATGCCTACATTTGCTTTTCTAACCGCTCCACAACCCATTACCAGGCTGCTTCCCCGCTGTTAGAATGCTCCCCTACCAGTGCTGACTGTTACGTCAGCAATCCTAAGCTTCGGTAGTACACTTGATGCCCGATTATTATCGATGCTCTGTCGCTCGACCAGTGAGCTGTTACGCACTCTTTAAATGAATTGCTGCTTCCAAGCAAACATCCTGGCTGTCTAGGCAACTGAACCGCCTTAGTTCAACTTAGTGTACATTTTGGGACCTTAGCTGTAGATCTGGGTTCTTTCCCTCTCGGACACGGACCTTAGCACCCATGCCCTCACTGCAAGGTATATTTAACACCATTCGGAGTTCATCTGGATTTGGTAGGATGTGACTCCCCCTAGTCCAATTGGTAGCTCTACCTGTGTTAAACTTAACCCTCACGCTGCCCCTAAAGGCATTTCGGGGAGTACGAGCTATTTCTCAGTTTGATTAGCCTTTCACCCCTACCCTCAGCTCATCCAAAAACTTTTCAACGTTTACTAGTTCGGACCTCCATCAGGTGTTACCCTAACTTCATCCTGGCCAAGGGTAGATCACAAAGTTTCGCGTCTACTCCCACTGACTGTGCGCCCTGTTCAGACTCGCTTTCGCTCCGGCTGCATGACTTGAGTCATTTAACCTCGCCAGTGACAGTAACTCGTAGGCTCATTATGCAAAAGGCACGCGGTCACTCCATTACGGAGCTCCCACCGCTTGTAAGCGTACGGTTTCAGGTTCTATTTCACCCTCCTGTTCGGAGTACTTTTCACCTTTCCTTCACAGTACTGGTACACTATCGGTCTCTCAGTAGTATTTAGCCTTACCGGATGGTGCCGGCAAATTCAAACGGGGCGTCTCCGACCCCGCCCTACTCAGGATACCACCTCTCCATACCATTTTACGATTACGGGGCTATCACCCGCTTTGGCCCGGTTTCCCACCCGGTTCATCTTCATGGTATTTCGATTACGTGGTCCTATAACCCCCCGCCAGCCTTGACTGGAAGGGTTTGGGCTCTTGCGCGTTCGCTCGCCACTACTGGCGCAATCACTGACTTGTTTTCTCT
Source organism: Cyclobacteriaceae bacterium (assembly GCA_025808415.1). NCBI lineage: Bacteria > Pseudomonadati > Bacteroidota > Cytophagia > Cytophagales > Cyclobacteriaceae > Cyclobacteriaceae bacterium. Next base: position 690,057 of record CP075525.1, on the reverse strand, counting down.
TCCTCCAGGTACTTAGATGTTTCAGTTCCCTGGGTTTGCCTGACATATTGCTATGCC